>JANMKJ010000221.1:0-4027 GCA_031371945.1 Rhodobiaceae bacterium | reverse complement strand
ACACGATGAGACTGTTGAAATCGGTGACGGCATAGGCGGTCAAGGCGGAAAGGCAGTAGATACCGAGTCCAATCAATAAAGGCTTCCGCCTGCCGTAACGGTCGGACAAGGGGCCAAACACGATTTGAAGCACGCCAAACCCAAGCATGTAGGCTGGAATGACCAACTGGCGCCGGTTGGCATCGGCTTCACCAAGGCTTTCCCCTATCTGCTGCAATCCAGGCAGCATGATATCGATGGCAAAGGCGTTTATGGCGATCAAGGCCGCTACGAGTGTCACAAACTCTACACGGCCGAGGCGGCCGACAACGCGTTGCTTGGAATTCATTCAATCTCCCAGTCGTAAACACACGTGGAAAAACCCCTCACGTTATGGCCAGCGGCGCTTTCCGCGATGGCGGAGGAAATAATCCATCGAGGTGCTTGAGATCATCTTCATCAAGAACGATATCCGCAGCCCTGGCATTTTCCAAGACACGGCTTTCATGGCTGCTTTTGGGAATTGAAATCATTCCCGGCAGCCGCAGGGTAAATGCGAGAATTATGGCAGCGCTCGATACACCGTGCTTTTGCGCGAGCGGCACTATTCCAGGGTGGGCAATGAGGCTGCCCTCGCCGAGCGGGCAATAGGCCATGACCGCAATCTTCTCCTTGTGGCATTTGGGGTAAAGGTCCCATTCGATGCCACGATGCGAGAGGTTATACATGACCTGATTGGCCACACATTTATGTCCGGGACAGGTTGACTGCAATTCGGCCATGTCGCCTGCATCAAAATTGCTGACACCATAGTGCCTGATTTTGCCAGCGCTGCGCAGGTCTTCGAATGCGGCAATGGTATCTGCCAGCGCGTAGGAACCGCGCCAGTGCAGGAGGTAGAGATCGAGCACGTCGGTTCCCAGCCGTTTGAGGCTTGCCTCACAGGCCTTGATCGTTCCCTTTCGGCTGGCATTCTGCGGCAGGACTTTCGAAACAAGGAATAGCTTGTCGCGCTTGCCTGCGATTGCCTTGCCGACAAGCTGTTCAGACTTGCCGCTGCCATACATTTCGGCGGTATCAATGAGGGTCATTCCCTGCGAAATACCAGCTTGCAAGGCGCGCAGCTGGGCTCCTTCGTCGGCATCGCCAACGCCCATTTTCCACGTGCCCAATCCAAGTGCGGGCACCTGCTCCCCGCCGGGAAATTCCACAAATTTCACGGATGAATTCCATTCGACATGGCCCATCCATAGCAATTAGATAATTTTGATGCCATGGGGACGGACAGTTTTCTTTTCACCGGGTTCCGGCGGGTTCGGGTTCATCACCAGCTTGCGATCAACATTTTCATCCCATTCGGCGGACTTCCCCTCCATGCCGGGGCGTGCGTTCTGTTGAATATGCCCTGGATTTACGTCGGGATTGACATGTTCGTTTTTAGGCTCATTTGAATTTGCAGCTGCCCTGCCCCGGGCATTTCTGTAGTTGGGTGGGATTATTTTTTCGTCATTAGGCATCTCAGGTCTCCCTTACGATTCTTGCTTACGATTCTTGCGCAATTGTTCTTGGCACTTGAACTGTCGAGCAAAGACTTTGTTCCAAAAATTGTGTTTCAACTGGAACCTTGTGGCGCAAACGGCGTTAGGCATGGCATTTCATTTTTAACATGGAGGACAGAATGCGCGGTCTTTTACTTTGGTTGGTTGGCATTCCCATACCGGTCATCATACTGCTTTATGTTTTCCATGTTGTGTAGCCCTCGTTGCGTCGGCCAGCCTTGTTATAAAGCATGCCGCTAACCATACAGCGCGACCTGCGGACCGGACTTTCACTGTGGAGCGATCTTTCGCATCCGCGATTGAACCTTAAAACCCAGCGCAATACGGAAAAGTTTGACGTTATAGTCGTGGGCACGGGAATATCGGGTGCACTTATGGCGGACGCACTTCTCAACGCTGGCTATTCGGTTTTGGCCGTGGATCGACGCAAGCCGATGAGCGGTTCAACGGCTGCGAGCACGGCATTGCTGCAATCAGAACTTGATTTGCCACTCACCAAGCTCATCAAACGCCTGGGAAGGTCAGACGCAGCGCGGGCCTGGCAGCGTTCGGCAGACTGCGTCACCACCCTGTGCAATCGCATTGATGACTTGGGCATCGCCTGCGATTTCAGCCCCCGCTCGACGATTTACCTTCCCGGCAATGTGTTGTCGGCGGAGGGGTTGCGCGAGGAAACCACTGCGCGGCAGAAACTTGGTCTTAGATCAACATTTCTCGATAGAAAGGCCTTGCATGACCTTAACGGAATTCGCGCTGCAGGGGCCATTCGCACGCAGGGCAATGCCGAGGTCGATCCCCTGAAGCTGGTAACTGGCATCTGGCGCTCTTTTTTGCAGCGTGGCGGTAAAATGCTGGCGAACACGGATATCGTCGACGTTGATGAAACGCGAAACCATGTCAGGCTAAACACCCGCGAGGGTGAACTTCTGCAAGCGAGATGGGTCGTCTTCTGCACCGGTTATGAGCAGCTGAGATTTGTAAGGCCCAAGGGCTACAAGATCATATCCACGTGGGTTCTGGCCACCAAACAGCAGCCAGAAGCCCTGTGGCGCGAAAAAAGCCTGATCTGGCAGGCGGCCGATCCTTACCTCTATCTCAGAACCACCCACGATGGGCGCGTCATTGTCGGCGGAGAGGATGAAGAGTTTTCCGACGAGGCGACAAGGGACAAGGCGACACCTGGCAAAATTGCCAGAATTGCGAAGAAGGCAGCCAAAATATTTCCACGCTTGGATTTTGAAGCCGCCTATTCCTGGGCTGGCTGTTTTGGTGAAAGTGCTACGAGCCTGCCTGCCGTCGGATTGATCAAGGGATTTGCGCGAAGCTATTCCGTTTTGGGCTTTGGCGGAAATGGCATCACCTTCAGCATGATGGCGGCACAACTTATATCGCGACACATACAGGGGCTCAAGGACCCGGACGCTGAGCTTTTCAGACTGTAGATGAAGAAACGTGGAACAATTTCGGGTGAAAAGCGTTTCTGGAGTCAACTTCAGGAAAATCACCATGGCTGATCGCATTGACTCTAAAACCACCGCCGCTGTTTTGAAGACCCCCACAGATTTGAAGCCGGATGGCGTGAAAGCCATCACCAAGGCGGTGAATGGCCTGGTGGCCGATGCCTTCGCGCTGTACCTCAAGACCAAGAATTTCCATTGGCATCTGTCCGGGCCAAACTTTCGCGACTTCCATGTCATGCTCGATGAACAGGCCGAGCAGATCTATGCATCGATTGATCCATTGGCCGAACGCGTGAGAAAAATCGGTGGCAAAACCATCAAGTCAATTTCCCATATCGCAGAACTGCAGTCCCTCGAGGACAATAACGCGGAATTTGTCGGCCCCCTGGAAATGCTCAAGGAACTTATGGCGGATAACAACAAGGTTGCCGCTGCCATGCGCAAAGCCCATGGCATTTGTGACGACAACGACGACGTGGCAACGGCCAGCCTGCTTGAAGTTTTCCTCGACGAAACCGAGCGCCGCGTGTGGTTTCTTTTCGAAAGTTCAAAGTCGGCGGACGCAGGCGGGCACTAGCGCTCGCGGAACAAATCCAACGCGGGAAGCTTATATTCAAAATCAGTATGGAGGCTCACGAGACGATCAATGAACTCAATGCGGAGATCAAAACTCTGGCGGACAAGATTGTCAAAGAACCTGAAAATATCCAGTCGCTGTACCTGGAGCTGAAATACAAAACGGCGCTTTTGAAGTCGACCAAGTGGACACACAGCTAAAAGGATTGGCTGGGGCGGGAGGGATCGAACCTCCGTATGGCGGAATCAAAATCCGCTGCCTTACCGCTTGGCGACGCCCCAATTGAGGCACCCCCTATAGCTGAGGAGGTTTCCTTCCGCAACACGTTGCGGAAGGCCATTGATTTTCCTATATCTGCACTCAAATCGGAGTGTAGCGCAGTCTGGTAGCGCACCTGCTTCGGGAGCAGGGGGTCGGAGGTTCGAATCCTCTCACTCCGACCAGTTGTTGTT
>JANMKJ010000217.1:0-8216 GCA_031371945.1 Rhodobiaceae bacterium | reverse complement strand
GTCGATGATTGACATCGGTGGACTTCCCCGGACTTGACGTGAAACCAGATTCATCCAGTTTCTTTTGATGCGGTTTTATTTGCGGCCTGTTTGGCCGCATGTCCACACCTTGCTTCAGACTGCCTTAGCAATTCATTGTTGCAATAGATTGCGCCGCTTCCAGGAATCAAGTTGCGTGGGGGATTATCACGTTCCTAAGGTTAATCAGCGCACCAGGCGGATTTTTGTATCTGGGGCTTTGGGGATGAGCGTGGAAAGTTCCGCAACGGATTGATCACCGACAATTTCTACATAGGGTTTTGGCTTGCCGTAGTAGTAGCCTTGCATTAGCTTGCAGCCTTCCTGCAGCAGGGCATCAACCTGCATCTTGGTTTCAACGCCTTCAGCCACCACCTTGATGCCAAGGTCACGGCCGATGCCGAGCACCGCCCGGATGACGGCGAGGTTGGCGGGCTGGTCAACGATACCTGCCACGAAAGAGCGATCAATTTTCACCTTGTTGAAGGGAAAGCGCTGCAGGTAGCTCAGTGATGAGAAGCCTGTGCCGAAGTCGTCAAGGGCGATGCCGACACCCAGGGCCTGGATTTCGCGCAGCAACTTTTCAGCGAGCGCTTCGTCGGTGAGGATTGCGGTTTCGGTGATCTCGAGAATGAGGCGCTTGGGATCAAGCCGGGTTTCCTCCAGCACGCGGCGCAGTTTCACCAGGATGCTGGCGGACCTGAACTGGCTGGGTGAAACATTGACGGCAATCATGATGTGGGGTGGGAGGATCGCAGCCTGCTGGCAGGCGCGCTTGATGGCCCAGTTGCCAAGGTCAGTCATCAGGCCTGCATCTTCGGCCACGGGAATGAATTGCGACGGCGGCAGGAAGCCGCGCTTGGGATGGTTCCAGCGCATGAGGGCCTCGTAACCCTGCACCACGCCAGTGCCGCCTTCGACGATGGGTTGATAATAGAGTTCAAGTTGTTCGCCGGTGATGGCATCACGCAGGTCCTGTTCCAGCTCCTTGCGGTGTTGGATATCGGAGCGGAGCTCAAGATCAAAAATGCGGAACCCGTTGCGACCTGCAGCCTTGGCCTGGAACAGGGCAAAGTCCGCATTGCCGAGAAGGTCTTCAGCGCCTGTGGCCTGGCTTGGAAACATTGAAATGCCAACGCTGGCGCCAAGGGTAAGGTCATGGCCGCTGATGCGCAGCGGTTCGCGCAATGACGCGATGATTTTCTTGGCCATCGCTTCAATGCTGGATTGGCTGTTGAGGCTGGGTTGCAGGATGGCAAATTCATCGCCGCCCAACCTTGCCAGAATGCTTGGCTCATTGACGATCGACTGCAAACGCTTGGCCAGGAGCTTCAGCACCAGGTCGCCGGTGGCATGGCCCAGCAGGTCGTTCACTTCCTTGAAGCGGTCGAAGTCGATGGAATAGAGCGTGCAGCCGGTCTTGCCCGGTAGAGTTTCCTCTTCCAGGCAGCGCAGGAAGCGAAAGCGGCTGGCAACGCCGGTCAGCGTGTCGAGGTTTGCCTGGCGTTCGACAAAGGCCAGGTTGGTAATGCGGTCAGTGGCATCCTGGATGGTGCCTTCAATGAATATGGGATTGCCATCACCATCCCTGACATACCAGGCGTTTTCAGTAATCCAGATCACTTCACGGGTGCGGTGGCGGTAGACTTCAGAAACGAAATCCTTGACCCGCCCTTCGGATTTCATCAGGCGCTTGAATTAGGCCGAGCGGCCGGGATCAACATACCAGGCACCGTGGGTTCCGGTCACAGCGCTGATGTATTCAGATTCGGACTCATAGCCATTGAGCGTGGCAAGGGCGGGGTTGCAACGCACCGGCGTTCCATCCAGCTGGTCACGGTAGATGCCGCAAACGGCGTTCTGAAACAGGCTGCTGTATTCCGCCACAACCAGGTGCTCGTTATTTTGCACAACGGGGTTATGCTCAACGGGATTTTCGTCCGTGATGTTTTCAGCAAGGGGTTCCGCGATCCGCGGTGCGAGTTTGAGAACGATGCCACCATGCTCCATGGGTGTGCCGCGGATTTCGACGAATTTTCCAGGCACGATCTCGAGCGTGGCATCGAGGCCATCGTTGCTGTGGGAGAGTTCAAGCATCGCCAGCTGCGGCGCGATCTCGGCAATGGTGAAGGGGTGGGTTTTGAGTTCTTGCGGCAGGCGCAGGAGTTCAAGGGCGGCTGAGTTGCACACCAGAACCTCGCCCCGGGAGTTGATCATCATGACGCCGTGGGTCAGCCCTTCCAGCGTTTCCTCGAGGCCTGCCAACGCACTGCGCAGCTTGCCCGCGAGGCCAGTGTCGCCGGCGGCCGTGCTTTGGTCAGACTGGGTGTGCTGGAAAACCAAGCTCTATTTCCTTTGAGGCGTCTACGAATTGGGCTTTCTCGTCCCACCACTTTTTCAAAATGACATTCCGGTATTGGCCGGCTTGATGGCAGGCGTCATGCCTTCATGGGACAGCAGAGACAACTGGCCCATCCATTGGCTTCACGATAAAAGGGAAAGCTTATACAGGGGGTTAATTAAGCTGAAATAGCTGGAGTTCTTCCAGCTCCTTGCCGTCAGCGGTGTTTTTCGGCGCACGCAGAGGTTTCAGTGATCATGCAACAATAGTACTTCTTTGGAACAGAATGACTTTTGGCATAGTCCGACGCCCTCATGGCGCAATTGCTGAGGCCGGAGATCTTGCCCAGCGGCACTTCGCGGTCGTCGGGCAGGCTGAACACGACGTTGTAACTGGCCTTGGCAATCTGGCTGCAGTTGAACCGGTTCATGGAATAGGTGGAGCAGTCGTCCTCGCAGCCTGTCAAGCCTGACAGGAGCAAAGCCAAAACGAGATAGACTGCTGCCCGTGACCGAATCATCCTGAACCCTCCACCCCCATCTCATCTAAACCTAAAATCTTTGCCAACCAATGCTGCGGGCGGGTTGGTCTCAACCCCAACACAGGCTTCGCGCAAGGAAACCACCGCAGTTTGGCCATGGGGGGCCCGTGGTGACCGTTGCGTACTCACATGTCCAAGTAAGCTGGGGAAGTTTCGATTAAGATGCAAAGAGGCTCAAGCTGGTTCGGTCATGCAACCGTGATGTCATTCATGGTTGCAACGGCATTGCAGGGCGTTGCACCCGCCTCGGCTGAAACCCTGGTTGAAGCCCTGGTAAGCGCCTATGGGACCAATCCCACCTTACGCGCAGACCGGGCCCGGCAGAGGGGTACCGATGAAGCAATACCCCAGGCCCTTTCCGGCTGGCGTCCGATAGTTACGGCGCGGGGCTCCGTGGGCGAGACCTGGTCTGACAGCAATGTCGCCAAGAGTTCGGAACACACGCCAGCCAGCCTTGCCATCGAATTGACCCAGCCAATTTTCCGGGGCTTCAAAACCATCAATGCAACCAAGTCGGCGCAAGCCAGCGTCGAGGCCGGCAAGCAACGGCTGATTGGCGTCGAACAGAATGTCATCTTCGAGGCACTGCAGGCCTACATGGACGTGCTGCGTGATGAACAGATCCTGAATCTTCGCCGGCAGAACCAGGGTGCATTGCAGCAGCAGGTCAATGATGCCACGGCACGTTACAAGGTTGGTGAAATCACGCGCACGGACGTAGCCCAGGCTAGGGCTCGGGCGGCGGGTGCGCTGGCTGCCACCGTTGGTGCCAAGGCTGATTTGGAATCGAGCATTGCCAGTTATATCAAGATCATTGGCCATGCGCCGGGCAAGCTCAAGTATCCCAAGACCCGGCAACTGCCCAAGTCACTCGACGAGGCCCAATCAATTGCCTTGGAAGTCAATCCGGGAATCCTGGGGGCTGCACACGTGGAACAGTCAGCCAACTTTGACGTGGAGGTGGTCAAGGGTGACCTGCTTCCTGCGCTAAGTGTTGTCGCGTCGGGTACGGCCTCGGACAGCCCGCAAGTCGGTGTCAGGCATTCCCAGAGTGCCAGCGTTGAAGGCGTTCTCGTCGTGCCGCTGTATGAAGCAGGTTCAGTCTATTCGCGGGTGCGCCAGTCCAAGCAACTGGCGAGCCAGCGCAGGCTTGACGTCGTCGTTGAAGGCCGCCGGGTGCGTGAGAGCGTTTCCAACGCCTGGTTCAGCCTTGAAGCGGCCCGCCAATCGATCGTTGCCAGTGGTGCCCAGGTGTCAGCCAGCAAGCTGGCGCTAGACGGGGTGCGCAAGGAATACCAGGTGGGGTCACGGAGCACGCTGGATGTACTCAATGCCCAGAGCGAACTCATCGCGGCGAAGGTAACGCAGGTTGCTGCCGAACATGACCGGGTGGTGGCAAGCTTCCTGTTGCTCAACGCCATTGGCTTGCTGACTGCACGCCAGCTCGATTTGCCGGTTGCCTATTACGATGCCGATGAAAACACCCTGAAGGTTCGGGGCAAATGGGCCGGAACCGGGGCCGATACGGTTGAATAACTCCAAATTTATTTGGCTTTAGCCGGTGATTTACCACGCTGTTTGACAACAGAGATGTGGATTTCAACGATACCCGTTTTACCAGGCAGGGCGTTCACTGGTCTAACTTTACAATTTTGGAGAATACCCGTTTATAGCAGTTTGACCGTTCGGTGTCAAGCTATAATTCCTATAGTGTTAAATTAGTTCAAGTCCTGCAGCCATTGCTGGCTGGTGGACGGCATGATGCCATTGTCGTCAAGCTCAATGCGCATCGGTGGGCGCGAGTAGAAATTGATGGCACCACCCCCCGAACCCTTGCTGCGGTACATCGCCTGGTCGGCCTTGCGCAGCAATTCATCTGAATTTTCACCATCCCATGGCGCAAACGCAACCCCGACGCTGGCGTTGACGGAAATATCCGCATCATCGAGGAAACGGGTTTCCGAAACCGATGAAACGACGCGTTGTGCCACGATTTCAGCATCGGTGGCGGATTCAACGTCGACTTGCACGATGACAAACTCATCGCCGCCGATGCGGGCGACCGTATCGGTTTCGCGAACCGAGGCCTGGATTTTCTTGGCAGCGTTTTTCAGGACGATATCACCCACCGCGTGGCCGCACCGGTCATTTATGGGCTTGAACTTGTCGAGGTCGATATAGTGCAGGGCCACTTTCCGGCCGCGGCGAATGCCGGCCAGCGCAACTTTCAGGCGGTCAAGCATCAGCGCCCGATTGGGCAAATCAGTGAGCTGGTCATGATGGGCGAGATGGGCGATGAGGGCTTGGTTTTTCCGTTGTTCGGTCACGTCGAGATAGGTGGTGACGAAGCCGCCATCGGGCAGGGGCATGCCACGAATTTCCAGAATGGTGCCGTTTGGCCTTTGGCGTTCAAATACGTGTGGGCGCCTTTTGGCAACAAGGTCCATCCGGGTTTTCACATGTTCTTCCACACTGCCGGGGCCATATTCGCCGCGTTCGGCGTTGAACGCGAAAATCCGGGCAAGGCTCGGGTTGCCATTGGCAAAGAGTTCGTCGGGGTAATCCAGCAGCCGCCTCTGCTGGGCATTGCACAGCACGAGCCTCAAGTCGCTGTCAAACAGCAGCAGGCCACCCGGAAAGTTGTCGATGACGGCCTCAAGCAGGCGAATGCGTTCGGCCTCTGGCGTCTCGGTGGTTTTCTTAAGCGCAGTGATCATATTTCAGTCCCGCCGTTTTTCGGCCTCGAAGATTGCCATGTGTTACTTTCGTGAAACTGGTGTGATCCGGCGGGGCGTGACCGAGATTACCACCTGATTTGCTCGATCTCCGAGAAGTTCACCTGGGTTCCGTCAGTATTTTGCAGGTAACCGCTGGAGTCGTTACTGAGGGTCATTGTCTCAACACCGGTCGACAGTATCGAACCCGACGTGAGCACCATGGTCCAGTCGCTTGGGAACGCACCGGAGTAGGAAGCACCGGAAGCATCATGCAGGTCCAGGCTGTCAACCCAGCCGCCACCGAGGCCGCCCGCAATCGTGTCGTTGCCATAGCCCGCTTGCAGGAAGAACAGGTCTGCGCCAGCACCGCCGCTCATGGTGTCAATGCCCATGCCGCCGATGAATGTATCTGCGCCTGCGCCGCCGTAGAGGAAATCATTGCCAGCGCCGCCGTCAAGGATCGATCCTGCCGTTGCTGCGGTGAGCGAATCATTTCCAGAACCTCCGGTTACGTTTTCAAATTGGCTGATTGTATCGCCCGCCGCGTCGCCGCCGGAGGCGGTATTGGTGGCAAGATTGATGGTGACGGCCGTTGTTGAACCTGCATAGGACAGGGTATCGGTACCGGTACCGCCAACCATGCTGTCAGCGCCTGCGCCGCCAATGATGATGTCGTTGCCGCCGCCGCCATTGATGGTGTCGTTACCTGCCAGGCCTGTGATCGTGTTGGCGTTGCCATCACCCGTAAGCGTGTCGTTGAGGGTCGAGCCCGTGAGGTTTTCGATGCCGGAGAAGGTATCGCTGCCTTCGCCAGTGGCCGTATTCGTTGCAAGGCTGGCGTTCACGGCCGAAACAGAGTCCGCGTAGCTTGCAGTATCGGTTCCCGTGCCACCGATGAGGCTGTCGTTGCCCGTGCCGCCCATGAGGGTGTCGTCGCCCGCACCACCATTGATGGTGTCATTGCCGGCAAGACCGTTCATGATGTTATTGCCTGAATCGCCGGTGAGCGTGTCATTGTAGAATGAACCGTAGAGGTTTTCGACGCCAGTGATCGTGTCGGTTCCGGCACCACCAGTGTTCTGGGCCGTGAGGATTGACAGGTTGACGGATACCGCAGCGCTCGACATGTAATAGTTGACCATGTCGTTTCCGGCACCGCCGATAAGCGTGTCGTTGCCATCATCGCCAGCGAGGAAGTCATCGCCTTCGCCACCGTCGAGCATATCGTTGCCTGCGCCGCCGTAGAGCGAGTCAATACCTCCACCACCCCATATGGAGTTGGCAGTTGCGTCGCCCGTAAGGCTGTCGTTGAAGTTTGAGCCGTAGAGGTTTTCGATCCCGAGGAGTGTGTCGGTTCCGGCACCCGTGGTGTTCTGGGCCGAGGTTACGGACAAGTTCACCGTGACTCTGGAACCGATATCCTGGTAGCTCGCTGTATCAATTCCGGCTTCGCCATTGAGGTAGTCATTGCCCATGCCGCCGTAGAGGAAGTCATTGCCCTCACCGGTCCACATGGTGTCGTTGCCGTCACCACCATAGACAGTATCGACTACGGTGTAATTCATATTGGTGTCGAACATGTCGTCGCCACCGCCGAGGTTGAAGGTCATGTCAACGGAACCACCGCCCACCCAGTCGGCGAAGGCTGTGCCGGTAAAGGCTTCGATGCCGGACCAGGTATCGCCGACCATTTCGCCAGCCGAAGCGCCGGCAACCATGTTGGTGTAAACACCACCGATGCCGTTCACGTCAGTGTTGGCGAATGCCACCGTGATGGCTGCGGTTGCGGTCGAATAGTCAAGGGTATCAAAGCCTGCGCCGCCGACGAACACATCATTGCCGGTTCCGCCGTTGAGAATATCATCGCCGTTGCCACCGTTGAGCGTGTCGTTTCCAGCTCCGCCGTTGAGGTAGTCGTTTCCGTCGCCGCCGTTCAGGGTATCAACGCCCAGGCCGCCGTACAGCGTGTCGTTGCCAGCGCCACCATTCAGCGTGTCTTCTTCAGACGTGCCGGTTTGCGTGTCATCGCCACTCGTGCCCGTATAGCTGCCGGCATAATTGGCGATGTTGATGGACAGGACCTTGTCGAAGGTCTGGCCAGCAGAATCGGTTGCGCGGACTGTCAGCGAGTAGGACGGTGTTGTTTCGTAATCGAAGCTGGCACCTGCGGCCACGATGACCTGGTTGCCGCTGATCGAGAACAGGCTGGTTGCGCCGCCAACCAGCGAGTAGGTGATCGTATCGCCAGAATCTGGGTCGTTTGCGGTCAAAACGGCGACCACTGGCCGGACTGTGCCGGGATCATAGGCAGAATCGATGGTTCCACCAGACACCACGGTTTCGCCCACAGACATCGGGCCTGTGACGGCAATATCGGTTGTGCCTTCGTTGACGTTGGTGACGCTGATGGCAACGGCCTTGGACGTAGCGTTGGTGCCATCGGAGGCGGTGACATTGACGTCGTAAACATTGTTGGCGCCAGCGTCAGCCGGGGCTTCATAGTTCGGTGATGCCTTGAAGGTGACGGCACCTGTCGTGGCATTGATGTTGAACAGGGCAGCATCTGCACCGTTGAGCGAGTAGGTGAGTGTTGCTCCGG
>JANMKJ010000238.1:0-5202 GCA_031371945.1 Rhodobiaceae bacterium | reverse complement strand
CGCTTGTTCACCGGGCTCTTGGGACGACCCCAGATGTTTTCGCCCATGCGGCGGTCAATTTTATGTTTAGCGGGCTGACGCTTTGTCATTTACGGTTCTCCATAACCATTTCAGTTGGAACCCACCCTCCTCTTCTGGTCTCCCAGCCGACAGGACCCTTGAGGGCCCACGGGTAAGCAATGGGCGGCTTCTAGCGGAGCAAAAGTCCCGTGTCAAACCGGCAAATCAATGAACTGGTGCTGCGGAAACCCCATGTTTGCATAGGCCGCGAGTGATTCCGAAGCGCTGCCCCGGGCCGAGGTCAAAAGCACGGTATCTGGAGCCGGAACCGCGTTGTCCGGGCCTTTCAAGGGCGTGCCATCCAGCACATCTGCCACCCTTCGCGCAATGGCCGGGGCGGGATCAAGGTAGGTTACGTCCCAGGGGGCAACTTTCCGCATTTCCTCGATTAACAGGGGATAGTGGGTGCAGCCGAGCACGACCACATCCGTTCTCTTGCCCTCCCTCGTGCGGAATACGGGGGCAATTTCCTGACGGAGCTCGTCCATGTCCGGTGCGTGACCTTTGAGTTTCTGTTCCGCAATCTCGGCTAAGCGTTTGGCACCATGCAATAAAACCTTGCAGTGAAACGCATAGGTATGGATGAGGGTGTGGGTATATTCGCGGCTTACG
This sequence comes from Rhodobiaceae bacterium, assembly GCA_031371945.1. Classification (GTDB taxonomy): domain Bacteria; phylum Pseudomonadota; class Alphaproteobacteria; order Rhizobiales; family Aestuariivirgaceae; genus Aestuariivirga. The sequence continues at coordinate 4,530 of JANMKJ010000238.1, read as the reverse complement.
GTGCCGGGTGTGGCGAGCACGCCAATGACATTGGACTTGGTTTGCGCTGCGGCAGGCTTGATGGCGGGGACCGTTCCCACGAAGGGGACACTGTATTTTTCCCGCAGGGCCACCATTGCCAGGGTGGATGCGGTATTGCAGGCGATAACCACGATATCGGGCCTGGCCCGCTCAATAAGGGCGCCGATCACGTGCACGATACGGGCAACGAGAGCCTCTTCTTTCCAGGCGCCATAGGGAAAACCCGCATTGTCAGCCGAATAAATCAGGTGTGCACCTGGTAACTGGGCCCTGACGCAGGTTGCCACGGTCAATCCCCCCATGCCGGAATCAAAAAGGAGAATGCGGGGCACCGTCATTCCTTTGGTTCCCTGCGCTTGAGATGGGTGCGGGTGAGCGACGACACCATGCCCCGCAGCGAGCGGATTTCCTGCTCAGTCAACTGCGCCCGGCCAAACATGTTACGGATGTTCAACAGCATGGTCGGTTTTTTCTTCTCCGTCTTGAAAAACCCTGCACCGTCCAATTCATGTTCGAGATGATCAAAGAAACCGTAGAGCTCATCCTTGGTGGCGGGGCGGGTATCAGGCGTTTGCAGGCCGGGTCCCGTTAAAGCCGCCAATTCGGGCGATTGTTGGCCAAGGGTTTGGGCGTTTGTCTTGTACCATTCATAACCCATGAGCAGCACGGCCTGGGCAATGTTGATGGACGCAAAGGCGGGGTTCACGGGCGCTGTGACGATCACATCAGCTAATGACACCTCGTCGTTGCTGAGCCCCCACCGCTCGCGCCCAAACAGCAGCGCCACGCGTTCGCCCCGCCCTACCCGGTTTCGCATGTCGTTACCCGCCTGCTCGGGGGTAATGACTTCCTTGATCATGTCACGCGGGCGTGCCGTGGTGGCATAGACATAGTTCATGTCCCTGAGCGAGGCTGCCACATCTTCAAAGACCTTGGCTCCCTCCAAAATCCAGTGAGCCCCAGATGAAGCGGTCGTTGCCTTGTCGTTGGGCCAACCATCCCGGGGAGCTACAAGGCGCAGCTCATGCAGGCCGAAATTTGCCATGGCGCGGGCAGCGGTGCCGATATTCTCACCCAATTGTGGGTGGGCCAGCACGACAAGGGGTGCGGGGCCTAGAACCTGATTCTGTGTTTTGTCGGTGCCTGCCATTACATGGTGGGAAATAGCGAAGTTGCAGGGCTGGCGCTAGCCTTTCCCATCGAGTTTCTCGGCTTTGCGCAATTCGGGGAACCAGCGTGACCACAGGACCGCCACCGCCATGGTGCCGGCACCGCCCAACGCCACTGCAGTGACGGCACCTACCCAGGCCGCCACGACGCCAGCACGGAATTCGCCCAACTCGTTGGAAGCGCCAATAAATACGCGGTTTACCGCATTGACGCGGCCACGCACTGCATCGGGCGTCCACAATTGCATAAGCGTTTCCCGGACGTAGACGCTGACCATGTCGCAGGCCCCCATGAGGGCGAGTGCAGCAATGGACAGGGGCACGGATTTGGACAGGCCAAATACCACAGTGAACAGGCCAAAGGCGCCTACAAACAGGAACAGGATGACACCAGCCTTGTTCTTGATGGGATATTTGGCAAGCCATATGGCCATGGCAATGGCACCTATGCCTGGCGCGGCGCGCAACAGGCCCAGTCCCCATGGGCCGACCTCAAGAATGTCACGGGCATAAACCGGCAGCAGTGCCACCGCACCGCCGAGAAGGACGGCAAAAAGATCAAGTGAAATGGCACCAAGCACCACCTGCTCTGACCTGATGAACTTGAAGCCGGCGAGAAGCGTTGCAAAGTTGGTTTCGGCCGCATGGTTTTGCTGGGGGACGCGGCCCACCAGCACGACGAAGACTATGGCCAATAGCATGAGGCAGACGGCGACGGCATAGGCCACTACTCCTGAAATTCCGTACAGCAGGCCACCAGCGACGGGGCCTGTGATGGTGGTGATTTGCCACGTCATGGAATTTAGCGATATGCCGTGGGCCAGTGCCACCTTGGGCAGGAGATTGGGGGCCAGCGCATCTGCTGCGGGGTTCATGAAGGCCCGCGCCGTACCGAAGCCCACGAGTATGACAAACACGGGCCAAACATGGGGAAAGCCTGAAACCGTAAAGGTGACAAGGCCCAAGGCACAAATGGTTTCAACCGCCAGGCAAAGGCCGATAATGAGGCGGCGGTTGAACTTGTCGGCAATGAGCCCCGTGACCAGCACCAAGCACAGTGCGGGAAGAAATTGCGCCAGCCCCACGAGGCCAAGGTCGAGGGGATCGCGCGTCAGGTCATAGACCTGCCAGGCCACTGCCACGGCCATGATCTGCACGGCAAAACCGGCACTGCCAAGCGCTGCTAGATAATAGACATAGGGTCTTTGGTGAAGGGCATTGGTGGAATCCGCCATGGTTCCCATGGGTGCCACGGCGGGCCTAGGCTTGTCAAAAGCAATTGATCAAATCATGGGTGCCTTGCGCCCAATGGGGGGTTGGACGCACTGGAATTGGCCTGCTATAGCACACTCAAAATTCCAATCCGGCATCCACGAGGCATTCCCCATGAGCAAGATAAAAGTCGCCAATCCTGTTGTTGAGCTCGATGGCGATGAGATGACGCGCATCATTTGGGACATGATCAAGAAAAAGCTCATCCTGCCCTATCTCAATGTCGACCTTCATTACTTTGACCTTTCGGTCGAAAACCGCGATGCCACGAATGACCAGGTGACGATTGATTCAGCCAATGCAATCAAGAAGCACGGCGTCGGCGTAAAGTGCGCAACGATTACGCCGGACGAAGCGCGGGTGAAGGAATTCAGCCTCAAGCAGATGTGGAAATCGCCCAACGGCACCATTCGCAACATCCTGGGCGGCGTGATTTTCCGCGAACCCATCATTTGCAAGAATGTGCCACGCCTGGTGCCGGGCTGGACCAAGCCCATCATCATCGGCAGGCATGCCTATGGCGACCAGTACCGTGCAACGGATTTCACCTTCCCGGGCAAGGGCACGCTGTCGATCAAGTTTGTGGGGGATGATGGCAAGGTCATCGAAAAAGAAGTATTCAAGGCTCCCGACGCCGGCGTTGCCATGGCGATGTATAACCTCGACGATTCCATCAAGGAATTTGCCCGTGCCAGCCTGAACTATGGCCTGCTGCGCAAGTATCCGGTTTATCTTTCAACCAAGAATACGATCCTGAAGGCCTACGACGGGCGCTTCAAGGATATTTTCCAGGCCATATTTGAATCAGAGTTCAAGGCCGATTTCGATGCGGCCGGCATCACCTACGAGCACCGTCTGATTGACGACATGGTGGCATCCGCCATGAAGTGGACCGGCGGCTATGTCTGGGCCTGCAAGAACTATGACGGCGATGTGCAGTCTGACCTGGTGGCACAGGGCTATGGCTCGCTTGGCCTCATGACCTCAGTCCTGATGACGCCAGATGGCAAGACGGTTGAGGCCGAAGCCGCGCACGGCACGGTGACACGGCACTATCGCTTGCACCAGCAGGGCAAACAAACGTCAACCAACTCCGCAGCATCCATTTTTGCGTGGACGGGTGGCTTGAAGCATCGTGCCAAGCTCGACGATAATGCTGCCCTGGCTAAATTTGCCAATACGCTGGAAGCGGTTACGGTTGCCACCATCGAGGAAGGCAGCATGACCAAGGACCTGGCCGTGCTAGTTGGGCCCGATCAGAGCTGGCTTTCAACCGAAGGATTTATCGACGCAATCGACAAGAACCTGCAGAAGGCGATGGCGTAATAACTCAGGCCGCCTGCTCTACTGCATCAAGAACGCTTGGCAGGTCGACAGGCTTGCCAAATACGCCCATGGCACCACCCGCCAAGGCTTTTTTCAGCAGGTCATCGGCACTGAAGCCCGTCATGAAATAGATTTTGGCGTCAGGACGGCTCTCGCGGATTTCCAGGAAACTGTCGACACCGTTTTTTCCCGGCATCATCACGTCAAAAAAACCGAGGTCGTAGGCCGCTTCCCGGTAGGCGTCGACTGCTTCCTGGCCGCTGTAAGCGACCTTGACCTTGTGGTCATCCATGGCCAGCAGTTCGGCCAGGGCATCGGCGTTGTCGACATTATCGTCCAGTACCAGGATTGAAAGTGCGCGCGTCATGTCAGGCTGCCTCTTCTTCGATTTGCGTAAGGGGGAACCAGGCGGTGAAACAAGCCCCTTCACCGGGCCTGGAAGTAACGTCCAAGCCACCATTGTGCTGCTCCAGTATTTTCTCCACGGCAGGAAGGCCAAGGCCGGTGCCGTAGGTTTTCGTGGTGAACAACGGTTCCTTGATTTTTTTCAGATTCTCGGCGGAAATGCCGGGACCGTTGTCGGTTACCGAAAATTCAATGCCGCGCGATGTGCGACTGGTGGCGATTTTGATCACTGGCACTTCGACCATCGCAACTGATGCGTCAGCCTTGCCAACCATCGCCTCGGAGGCGTTGCTGATGAGGTTGATGATGCAGCGGCTTAGACGATCGGCATCAAAGG
>JANMKJ010000235.1:0-3669 GCA_031371945.1 Rhodobiaceae bacterium | reverse complement strand
GTGGAGAAGTGGCCGGAGGCGCAGATGACGTTGTCAAATTCTTCCGTGTACATCCTGTCTTTCACACGGTCGTGGACGGTGACGCTGAACTTCTTTTTCTTCTTGTTCCATTCCACCATGCGGACGGGGGTTGAGAAGCGCACCCATTTCCGCACCTTGGCCTTTTCGACGCGGCCCTTGATGTAGTCCCACAGAACGGCGCGCGGCGGATAGGAGGCGATGGGCTTGCCGAAATGCTCTTCAAAGGAATAGTCGGCAAATTCCAAGCATTCCTTTGGGCCGTTTGACCACAGATAGCGGTACATCGAGCCGTGCACCGGTTCGCCATGCTCATCAAGGCCGGTGCGCCAGGTGTAGTTCCACAGGCCACCCCAGTTATCCTGCTTCTCAAAACAAACGATTTCAGGGATCTTGCCCTTCTTCTTTGCGGCGGATTGGAAGGCGCGCAAGACTGCAAGGCCTGACGGTCCGGCACCAATAACTGCAACACGTGTCATGTGGGTTCCTCTTCTCTTCAATCGGGGAAAATGCCGGGACTGGTGGGTGCCCCGTCATCGAATTTTGAAAGCCAGTCAATGGTGGTTTGGCGGTAGCGGGTTAGACCCTTGTAATCCACCAATTCAGGCGGCAGGGTGCGCAATACACGGGGGAAGCGCCTCGCCCATTTTGGCACGGTGACCAGTTCTTCCATCTTGATCAGGTAACAACGGATAACGAACAGGATGGCGTTGGAGCGGGGCAGGCGCCAAAGGCTTTGCAACTCACAGCGTAGGTGCACCTTGTTGCCGACGTTTTCCGGCGTCACCGTCATGCGGTCCGGTCCCCACTTGGGATAGTTTTCGGGGCTGGTATCAAGCCTCGGATTGATTGTCATGGTCCAGTTCAGGCGGCGGACGGGTTTACCCTGCTGCAAATTGAGCAGGAATTTCAGGGCGCGTTCAAAAACACCGATCTGGTGGGCGAGCGGCACCGGCCCGTGCCATTCCATGAAGTTCATGCCAATATCGAAATCCAGCGACCAGTCGGCCTGGGTGGTTACCATGCCGGCATCCATCCACAGGTTATTGTCGCGCTGGTCAACGATGCAGAAGTCTCCCTGGGCCTGCCGGGTGATGTACTCCATGGGTTCATAGGGAAGGGTTGAGGCATCGCCGAATACGAATTTCTGGTCTATTCCCAAGGGCCGATTGACCCAGTGCCAGTTGTCACCATCGCGGGTGAGGGTGAAATGCTCAGGATAACCCGCTGCCTGCTGTTCCATGATGAGTTCGAGCGTATCCCATTGAGATGTCATCATGTGCGGCAGGGCCTGGCAGCGCAGTGGATCTTCCTTCAGTACCAGGGCACGGTCCTGCATTTCCGACACGTAGTGTTCGTCAACGTCAATCAGGCTGTCAAAGGCTGAACCGGGGGCACCCCGCACGTGTGGTTCCATGTTGACGGAATACATGTAGCTGTCTTCGTGGAATGGAAAGGGAAAGCGCCGCACGGTGTCCGGGCTGTTCTTGAAGGTGAAGTCACCGCGGAAGGTTTCCTGCCGGAAGTTGATGTTCATGGGGCCTCCTACAGGTCCAGGGTGATTTCAGAACCGTTCAACCGGGATACACAGATCATGATCTTGCGGCCGGATTTCTTATCGTCGGGTTCGAGGTAGTGGTCATTGTGTTCCAGTGTTCCTTCGCAAGAGACAACGCCTGTTTCGCATTGGCCGCAAGCCCCGCCGCGGCACAGGAACGGTGCATCAATTCCTGCAGCTTCGACCGCCTCAAGAATGCTCTGGTGGGTGCCAACGGTAATCGTCTTGCCCGATTTTTTCAGGATGGCGCGGAAGGACTTTCCGGGGGGTGGTGCGAGGAACCGTTCGGAATGCAGGTTCTGGTCGGGCCAGCCCGCACCCCGTGCCTTGGCCAGAACGGCGTCAATCATGCCCGAAGGTCCGCACACATAGAGATGCGTGCCAAGGGGCTGGGAGCCCAGGATATTGTCAACTGGAATGAACAGCTTTTCGTCGTCCACATAGATCTTGACGCGGTGGGTGCCATAACGTTCGGCGAGGTCCTTCCAGTAGGCACCGTGGCTGCGATTGCGAATGGCGTAATGCAGTTCGAAGCTGCGGTCTTCGCGGTGCATTTGGTCCATCATGGCGATGAACGGGGTGATGCCGATGCCTCCCGCCATGAAAATGTGTTTTCGTCCGCGCACATCGAAGGGGAAAAGGTTGATGGGCTGGGACAAAACGAGCGTATCGCCGACCTTCAGTTTCTCGTGCATGAAGGCGGAGCCGCCGCGCGAATTCTCAACCCGCAACGTACTGATTTCATAAGCCCGGGAATCGCGCGGCGATGACATCAGCGAATAGGGATTGCGGCGCAACAGGTCACCATCGCGCATGGCGACAACGACATGGGCCCCGCCGGAGAATACCGGCATGGGCTGGCCGTCCACCCGCTCAAACCTGAAGCGTTTCACCTTTTCGGCCACTGGCGTAATGGCCGTCACGCGAACCGTCATGTCGGTGTTGATCGTCATGGGAACAAGACCTCGGGTGGCGGGGCGGAACCGGGCTCCTCGGCATCGATGTTGACGCCCTGGAATGCGCCGAGCCGCCGCGAGTAATGATCGCGCACCAGCAGGGGAAGTCCGCAATGGGAACAGGTGAAAGGTGACGTCGTCACGTTGTCGGTCATTCCCTTGCAGTGCACGCATTGAACCCGGCGGGCCAGGGACCCCCGGTGTTCGGTGCGGATGGAATTGAAATCAATGCCCAACTCCAGCGCCACCTGCATGGCCTGGCCAATGAAACTTTCGGTGCCCGCCAGATAAAGTCTGGTCCCCATTTTTGCCGATTGCAGTGTCACCTTCAAACGGTTCAGCAGTATGGGAATGGTGTGGGCCTGCCAGAAATCGTCGGGTTGCAGCTCTGCTGCGTAATTCCTGGGGCCAACATAAAGGACTTCGGACCTGGCCAGAAAGCCCTTGTCGGCCTGCTCAAGAACGGCGAGCACCCCTTCGCTTTCCAGAGCAAAGAGGTGGCGCGGGGCATTGGTATCGATGACAAGCCCTGTGTAAACCGGCCTGCTTTTAATTCCGACGACAAGCATTAGCCAACCGCGTTCCGTTTCTTTTTCTCAGGATCGTCAAAGCTGATGGTGTGGGCAATGGCCTTGGCCTTGATGTTTTTGCCGCGCACTTCAAGTGCCGCGCCCTGCTTGGCGTGGGCCACATCCACCCGCATGATGGCCATGCTTTTTTTGGTGAGCTTTGAATAGCACGGGCAGGTGATGACGCCCACTTTCTTGCCACTGGCAAAAACCTCGTCGCCGAGGTCGGCTGGGCCATCGGCTTCAATGAGAAGGCCGAAAATCTTGAAACGCTCTTTGCCCTTCAGGCGCTGGTGCTCCTCGGCACCGCGGAAGCCGGTTTTTCCAGGGCTGACGGTGAAGTCGAGGCCAAGCTCCCACAGGCTGTCGCCGGGCTGCTCATTGGCAAAGGGATACATTTGCGAATTATCATAGGGATAAAACAGCAGGTAGCTTTCCACCCGCAGCATGTCGAGGACGCTGAAGCATACCGGCACAATGCCCATACCCTTGCCTTCAGTGAGAATCGTATCCCAAATCTTCGGGGCATCCTGGCCGCGCACAAAAATTTCATAGCCGCGCTCGCCCG
>JANMKJ010000164.1:0-23890 GCA_031371945.1 Rhodobiaceae bacterium | reverse complement strand
GATAAAAGTTGTTTTGGGAAGCATGGCTTCGAGGATGGGTTTCATCGTGGCTGCACCCAGCAGCATGGTTTCCTCATTGCCACGGCGGTGTAGCACCCGGTCGGTAAAGATGTGGCCGCGCTCAAAATCGGCACAAAGCTGCACTTCGTCTATGGCCAGGAAAGGCACACTGATATCTGGCGGCATGGCTTCAACGGTCGCTACCCAGTAGCGGGGATCGGCGGGGATGATTTTTTCCTCGCCGGTCACCAGTGCCACGGCATGGTCACCCACCTTGAGCCGGACGCGATCATAAATTTCCCGGGCCAGCAGGCGCAGGGGCAGGCCGATCATGCCGCCGCCATGGGCCAGCATACGCTCCACCGCCATGTGGGTTTTGCCGGTATTGGTGGGACCCAACACGGCGGTTACATTGCGGATTTGCGGCATGGTCTGCAAATTAGGGAGGAAAGCGCCAATGCGCAAATGCAAATTTTGGGGTTTTAACCCTTCAGGAGAATTCGCCGCAGTGCGCCAAAACGCAAGCGGTATTGGGCCGGGGTGAGGCCCACCTTGCGGCGGAACATGCGGCTGAAGAAGCTGGTGTCCTCGTAGCCCACCTCATTGGCAATCGCCTCGACGGCGAGGTCTCCGGTTTCCAGCATTTGCTTGGCTTCCTCCAGCCGCAGCGCATGAACGTAGTCCAGAGGCTTCATTCCTGTGGCCTTGCTGAAGCGGCGTTCAAAGGTGCGCTGGGCGAGGCCCGCGATTTCAACCATGGAAGCCACGGGCGAAGGTTTCATATAATTGTTAGCCACCCATTGCTGGCTGGCGTTTACCGCAGCATCCTCGGTTTGCCGCGCAAACATGAGGGATGCAAAGGGCTGCTGTCCCAGATCATGCCATTGCAGCATATAGACGCGAGCCACCTCTATTGCCTCCTTGAGGCCGACGAAGCGGGCAATGAGATAGAGTGCCAAATCCTGCCAGCTTGAACCGCCGCCGGCGGTGAGAATGCGTTGCGCCTCGCCACTCAAGACCAAGGACTGGTTGGGCCGTACCCGTACACCGGGATAGTTCCTGGCCAGCATGTCAACATAGCCCCAGTGAATGGTTGCTTCGCAATTGGCCAGCAGGCCAGCCTCACCGAGCAGCACGGCACCTGAGCAGGCACTCGCCAGCATGGCTCCGCCGTCATGGACCTGCTTCAGCCATTTGGCTTCGGCTTCGTACTGGCCATTCACGCTGCCAGTCGGATCAACAAAGAAGTCTGGTATGCAGACAATGTCGGGCCGGGGACAGGTGGCGAGATCATGGTCGGGGCGCACCCAGATGCCGTTTGCCGCGGTGAAGCTTTCGGATGTGCGGGCCACGATGAAGGGTTTCATCCGTTGTTCACCCGCTATACCTTCTGTGATGAACGGGAAATCCCGGCCGGGCGAGGAGAACAGGTCGAACATGCCAAACAACGCCGTTGCGGTGACTTCCGGCACAGCGAGTATGGCGACAATCAAGGGGCGGTCCGGTTTCAGCATGGCGGAAATGACCAGTTTTCAACGATTTCGACTTTAGTGCAACCGGGCGGCTTGAACTAGTGTTTTCTGCAACAAGGAGAATTGAACCATGGCACAGAAAATCTCGACAGTGGAACTTGAAGCCTTTCGTGCACAGCTGCGCGGTGAATTGCTGGAGCCATCGAGCGCTTCCTATGATGCCACGCGCGTCATCTGGAACGCCATGGCGGACCGCAAGCCAGCGTTAATCATGCGCTGCCAGAACGCGGCAGATGTAGCAGCTGCCATTGGCTTTGCGCGCGCCAAGGGGCTGGACATTGCCATTCGCTCCGGAGGTCACAATGTGGCGGGCTATGCGGTGTGCGATGGTGGCCTGATGATTGACATGAGCCTGATGAATGGTGTTCGCGTATCGCCCGATCTTGGCACTGCAGTGGTAGAGGGCGGAGCCACCTGGGCAGACGTTGATGCTGCCACCACGCCATTTGGCCGAGCCACGCCGGGGGGATTGATTTCAGCTACCGGTGTTGCTGGGCTCACACTTTCGGGCGGCATCGGCTGGCTGCGCGGCAGCCATGGGCTGAGCTGCGACAATCTCGTTGCTGTCGATATTGTGACGGCCGACGGCAAATTGCTGCGAGCCAGCGCTACCGAAAATGCCGACCTGCTGTGGGCGCTGCGCGGGGGTGGCGGCAACTTTGGCGTGGTTGTCAGTTTTGAGTTCAAACTGCATGCAATTGAACCAGAACTAATGTTCTGTGCTCCGGCCTATCCTGAAGAGCGAGCCAATGAAGTCATTGCCCTTTGGCGCGATTTTATGACAACAGCACCAGAGAAGCTGAGTGGATTGGTGGAATTTTCAACGGTAGCAGAAGACCCCTCAATCCCTCAACACGCTTGGGGCAAGCGCGTTATTACCCTTGCCCATGTCTACGACGGCCCTGCCGAAGAAGGCGAACGCATCACGCGGCCCCTGCGCGACCTTGGCGAGCCACTGGTGGATTTCAGTGGCCGGTTGCCTTACGCCACCATTCAGACACTTTTTGACGGGCTTTTTCCGAAAGGTCGTGACCGATGCTATTGGAAGTCCACGTACCTCAAAAACCTAGATGACAAGGTCATCGGCGAAATCACAAGGCGCATGGCAAAACGGCCGTCGGAAAAGACGATCTCCTCGATCTGGAAATTCGGCGGTGCCGTTCAGCGCGTGGGAGCGGAAGCCTCTGCCTTTGGTGACCGCTCCATGGATTACATGCTGAGTTTTGATGCCGTCTGGTCGGAAGCCAAGGACGATGGTGCCAACATGGGGTGGGTTCGCTCCGCTTGGGATGACATGCAGCAGTACTCGACAGGACGCATGTACCTGAATTTCCCCGGGCACGGGGAGGGAGTGGACATGGTGCGCAACGCGTTTGGGGCTGAAACCTATGCCCGCCTGCAGGCCGTCAAAGCCAAGTATGATCCACAGAACCTGTTTCGGCTGAACCAGAACATAGTTCCGGGATAGCTGTGCCAGGCGGATACAGCCCTTTAGGAAATGGATTCAAAGAAGAACGAAAGCGGGTCGAATCGCTATTTCGCCCAGATTCATTTTATGTTCCCGGAGAATTTTCGAGATCTGGATTTTGTTGGCTGACATGGGGGAATTAAAACCTGTCCGAATTCCCCAGAATTAACGCAATCTGTTAATCTTTGAGCGATGGATTTAACAATTTATGAAATGCCGCCAAAGGGTTGGCACGGCGAAATTAACGAAGCGTTCCATGTGAGAACAGAAGGTGGGCGAATCGCGGATTCTGCCGTATTCACTTTTTGTTCTCACAAGATGTAGTGCTTGTGGTGCTAGGATTACCTAGAAATGGGCTGGGATTGAACAGGTCTATCGTCAAACCTGCTTGCATTGGTTGCGCTCATTAACCATTCTGCGCCAAAACGGTACTACGAGGTTTTCGCATAGGACCCCGGTGTTGTGCTTGACCAGCGGTTAGTCACCACTTATAGAAGCGGCAACTGAGCCGGGCCCCAAAGGTCTGGCCCCATTATTTTTGGAGTGACGCATCATGGCTCGAGTTTGCGAGTTGACTGGAAAGAACCCGATGTCGGGTAACAATGTGAGCCATGCAAACAACAAGCTGCGCCGCCGCTTTTTGCCAAACCTGTGCAACGTAAGCCTGATGAGCGAGGCCATGGGCCTTACCTATCGCTTCCGCATCAGTGCCCATGCGCTCAAATCCGTTGAACATCGCGGTGGACTGGATGCTTTCCTGGTGAAGGCCAGCAAGGACGAACTTTCCGACAAGGCCCGCAAGCTGAAGGCTTCGATTGCCAAGAAGCTGGAAGCCAAGGTTGCCGCTTAAGATCAGGCTGCAGCAAGATCATTCAAAACCGCTCCCTTGGGGGCGGTTTTTGTTTTAGGGTTTCCCCCATGAGCAAGCCACCCAAACGACATTCGCCCCTGGCAGCCCGGGATGGGGAACCCATTGTTCACCCCTCCGCAGTTCTGCGCAATGCCAAGCTGGGGCGCTTTACCGAAATCAAAGAGCGCGTGGCGTTTTCGGATTCTGAGCTCGGTGATTACTCATACATCGAGCGTAATGCAGATGCGATCTACAGCCGGGTAGGGAAATTCTGCGCCATTGCTGCCAACGCGCGGATCAATGCACTTGAGCACCCGATCGGTCGGGTGAGCCAGCACAAGATGACCTACCGCGCCAACGAGTATTTCCTTGGAGGCAAGCTGGACAGTGAATTTCGCGATCACCGGCAAAACCAGCGGGTCGAAATTGGCCATGATGTGTGGGTGGGCCATGGTGCCGTCATCATGCCAGGATTGAAGATTGGCCACGGGGCCGTGATTGCGGCGGGTGCCGTTGTGACACGGGACGTGGAGCCCTATGCAATCGTTGCAGGCGTTCCCGCCAAATTTCTCAAGTGGCGGTTTGATCAGGTGGCAGCCCAACGGCTCATTGCGCTTTCCTGGTGGGACTGGGAGCACGACAGGCTTGCGGTTGCGGTTGAAGACATGCGGTTGCTGAGCGTTGATGGCTTTCTGGAGAAGTGGGAAACAGCCTGAACGGCCAGGCCCTGTCAACGGCCACGCGCACGGCGTTTTGGCTTGACCTCCTGGGGGCCATTTTCTTCAAAAAGCTCAGCCAGTTTCTCCGTCATGGCTCCACCCAATTCTTCGGCGTCGATGATGGTGACGGCACGCTTGTAGTAACGCGTTACATCATGGCCGATGCCGATGGCGATGAGTTCAATGGGAGAGCGGCCTTCGATGTCGGCAATCACCTGGCGCAAGTGGCGCTCAAGGTAATTGCCGGAATTCACCGACAGGGTTGAATCGTCAACGGGTGCACCGTCAGAAATCACCATGAGGATGCGGCGCTGCTCCGACCTCGCAAGCAGGCGGTTATGGGCCCAGATGAGCGCCTCGCCATCAATGTTTTCTTTCAACAGGCCTTCGCGCATCATGAGGCCGAGGTTGCGCCTCGCCCGGCGCCACGGCTGGTCGGCGGATTTGTAAATGATGTGGCGAAGGTCATTGAGGCGACCAGGATTCGGTGCCTTGCCGGAGGCCAGCCATTTTTCGCGGGCCTGGCCACCTTTCCAGGCCTTGGTGGTGAACCCCAGAATTTCCACCTTCACGCCGCAGCGCTCCAGGGTACGGGCCAGGATATCGGCACACGTCGCCGCAACGGTGATGGGGCGACCCCGCATGGAGCCCGAATTATCCAGCAGCAGGGTGACAACGGTATCGCGGAATTTCGTGTCCTGTTCCACCTTGAACGACAGGGGATACATGGGATCAATGATGATGCGCATGAGGCGCGAGGTATCGAGCACGCCTTCTTCGAGGTCGAAATCCCACGACCGGTTCTGCTGCGCCATGAGGCGGCGCTGCAGGCGGTTGGCAAGGCGGGCCACGACACCCTGCAGGTTTGAAAGTTGCTTATCGAGATAATTGCGCAGGCGCGTCAGCTCTTCGGCGTCGCACAGGTCTTCGGCGGAAATTTCCTCGTCGAACTGATTGGTTGAAACCTTGTAGAAATCTTCGTTGGAAAGTGACGAGAATGGCAATTGCGGACGCCATGGTTCGTCACCCTCGTCCTGCTCTTCACCCTCGCTGTCGTCGGGACTGTCATCCATGTCGGACTGCTGGGATTCGGTATCGGAAGCGTCGGTCTCGCCTTCGGTATCCTGCAACTCCTCAGCGGCTGACTGTTCGCTTTCCTGTTCTTCACCTTCGGGTGATTCCTGGCGCTCCCCGCCATCGGGTTCGGACTCATCCTGGTTATCAGACTCGTCTGATTCATCGGGATCGTCACCCAGCTCATCGGCCATATCGAGGGCGGCGATCAGGTCGCGCGAAAGCCTGGCAAAGGCCTGCTGGTCGTGGATGGCACTGCTGAGGTTGCTGAGGCGCGTTGAAGCCTTGTCTTCAACCCACTGGCGCCAGAGATCAACATACATCCGGGCATTGGTAGGCGGCAGCTCACCGGTGAGGCGTTCGCGCACCATAAGGGCAACCGCTTCCTCAAGCGGCGTATCTTTGCGGTTGTTGGAACGGTTGACAACGGCCTTGTTGTAACGGTCTTCCAGCACGGCGGTGAGGTTTTGCGCCATGCCGGGCATGGCATTGGACCCCAGCGCTTCGATGCGGGCCTGTTCAACCGCCTCGAACACGGCGCGGGCATTCTTGCCTTCAGGACGGTATTTGCTGTGGACGGAATCCGAATGGCTGGAGAGGCGCAAGGCGAAACTGTCGGAGAGGCCGCGCGTGATGGCCACTTCCTGGGCGCTGATGGTGTTGGTCACCTGTGGCAGCTTGGCCTTGTTGCCAGACAGGGCAGGCGCGTCATTGCCGAAGCTCACGGAAAGCTCCGGCTCATCGGCAATGGTCTTCATGGCGGTGCTTAGAACCCGCTTGAATTCCTCTGCTCTACCCTCACGCTCTGCCATTATAGTCAGGCGATGGCAACGTGGGCTGAGGATTCCGGCAACTCTTCGCCAAAGCAGCGCTGGTAGAATTCGGCCACAACCGGGCGCTCGAGCTCATCACACTTGTTGAGGAAGGTGAGGCGGAAGGCAAAGCCGAGATCGGCGAATATTTCGGCGTTCTGCGCCCAGGTGATGACGGTACGCGGGCTCATGACGGTTGAAAGGTCGCCCTGCATGAAGGCGTTACGGGTAAGATCGGCAATGCGCACCATGTTGGAAATGGTCTTGCGGCCCTTGTCCGTCTGATAGGCCTTGCACTTGGCCAGCACGATTCCGGTTTCCTCGTCGTGGGGCAGGTAGTTCAAGGCAGAGACGATGGACCAGCGGTCCATCTGGGCCTGGTTGATCTGCTGGGTGCCGTGGTAGAGGCCCGTGGTGTCGCCCAAGCCTACGGTGTTGGCCGTGGCAAACAGGCGGAAGGCCTTATGGGGGCGAATGACCTTGGACTGGTCAAGCAGCGTAAGCTTGCCAGAAGATTCCAGAATGCGCTGGATGACGAACATGACGTCCGGCCTGCCAGCGTCATACTCATCGAATACAAGGGCCACGTTGCGCTGGTAGGACCACGGCAGGATTCCCTCGCGGAATTCGGTGATCTGTTTTCCATCCTGCAGCACGATGGCGTCCTTGCCGATGAGGTCGATACGGCTGATATGACTGTCCAGATTGATGCGGATGCAAGGCCAGTTGAGACGGGCCGCCACCTGCTCGATGTGGGTGGATTTTCCGGTGCCATGGTAACCGGTAATCATCACCCGGCGGTTGAACGCAAAGCCCGCAAGAATGGCCAATGTGGTTTCACGATTGAACAGGTAGTCCTCGTCAAAGTCGGGCACGTGTTCGCCCGGCTTGGAGTAGGCAGGCACAATCATGTTGGATTCAAAGCCGAACAATTGACTGACCGATGCCGTGGTATCCGGCATTGCGATGGTTTCAGCATTGGCCATACTATTCATGTGATCATAACTCTTGCGTTTACGTTTGTTGGAAGGCTTATGGTTCTAACGGGTTGTGACGCCTGGGGCAAGTTTGGCGCATTAGCAGAAACCGCTGCTCCGCAATGTGTCGTAGGCATGGATGACGGCTTTCAGCGTTTCTTCATTCTCGCGGCTGCCGCCATTGGCATCGGGGTGTAGCCGCTTCACCAGGGTCTTGTACTGGGCCTTGGCCATGTCAGCCGTGGCATTTTCATCAAGGCCGAGCGTATTGAGTGCCTTCAGCTCGCCGCGGCGCAGGCTGCGGCTGGGTTTTGCGGCTTCTTGTGCCGCTGTAAACATGGCAAAGGGGTCATTGACGTTGCGGGCTTTGCGCCTCACGCCATTGATGTTGGCATAGGCATTGTTGATGGATGCGGCATTCTGGCCAAGCTTCCAGGTGGGGCGGTGGCCGGTTTGGGCATCCTTCTGGAAGCCTGCCACGTCGTTATCCTTCATGCCCTCAAAGTAATTGTAGGTCTTGTTGTATTCCTGCACGTGGGCGGTACAGTAATTGTGGAACTGGCCCTCGGCACCCCGGCCCTTGGGAGCCTTGTGACGGGATGGCTTGTTGCAGCCGGGCCATTCGCACATGGCAGGTGCCGCCGGTTCCTTCTTGTTGGGACCGGATTTTATGCGAATTTTGTCGAAATATTTTGAATCAAGTTTCATGGGGCATGATTATGGGGATATGAAGCGAAAGTCGCAACCCTGAACCCGCACTGGATACAAAATGATTTTAGGATTGGTCGGAAAAAACCTGGAAAGCAAGCTGCGCGAGGCATTCTCGCCGGTTTTGCTCGAAGTCATCGATGAATCGCGCCTGCATCATGGCCATGCGGGTGCCAGGCCCGATGGCGAGAGCCATTTCAGGGTCAGGATCGTCGCCAGCGCCTTTCTTGGCAAGTCGCGGGTGGAGCAGCACCGGATGATCAACGGGGTGCTGGCGGATGAACTGAAAGAGCGGGTCCACGCCCTGGCAATAGAAGCTAGGGCACCAATGGCGTAGCCGTCTTTTCCGCCGTTACCCGGATTGATACAATCTGGTTCCGGCGTTTTTTGAGAATTTCGAATCGGAAGCCATGGAAGTTGAAAACCTGGCCGGTGTCGGGAATCATGCGGGCGTCGTGGATGACGAGGCCGGCAAGCGTCGTGGCCTCGTCGTCGGGCAGGTTCCAGCTGAAAGCCCGGTTCAGATCGCGCAACGGCACGGAGCCATCCACCACGTAGGAACCATCAGCCTGCTGCTTGGTGCCAGCGGTCACATGATCGTGCTCATCGTTGATGTCGCCGATGATTTCCTCGATGATGTCTTCGAGCGTGATGAGCCCCTGTACTTCGCCATATTCGTCAACCACGATGGCAAAATGGGTCTTGCGGCGGAGAAAGGCCTTGAGCTGGTCTTCAAGGGGCCGGGTATCGGGCACGAACCAGGGAGCCCCCATGATCTCTTCGATGTTGATCTTGGTGGAGTCACCGTCATTCTCCTGCAGTGCGGCAAAAAGATTCTTTGCATGCAGAATGCCAACGATGTTGTCCTGCTTGTCTTTCCACACCGGAATGCGCGTGTGCCCCGACTTGATGACCTGCTTTACGATTTTTTCCGGCGCATCGGAGGCATCGATCGCCACCATTTTGGTGCGGTGGATCATCACGTCAAGATTTTCAAGGTCCTTGAGGTCAAGAATGCCGCCCATCATGTTGCGGTCGTTGGCTACGAAACTGCCTTCCTTGTGGTGCAGGTCAATGGCGCCGCGCAGTTCCTCGTGGGCGGATAAAACATTTTCGGCGCGCGATACATTCACGCCGAACAAGCCCAGGCTTTTCTTGACGATATACTCCACGGAGATCACGACGGGGCCAAAGACCGCAACCAGCAGGCGCACGGCAGGTGCCACGGCCAATGCAAAGCGATCAGGATAAACGATGGCGTAGGTCTTGGGCATCACTTCGGCAAAAATCAGTACCAGCACCGTCATCACGCCCGATGCAATGACCGCACCCGTGTCACCAAATGCCTTGACCAGTACTGCCGTGGCAATGGCAGAAGCGGTAATGTTGGCGACATTGTTTCCAAGCAGCAGTGCGCCAATCAGGCGCTCACGCATTTTGGTCAGCGACAGGGCGATGGAGGCGCGCTTGTTGCCGCGGCGTTCAAGCTCGGTGAGACGGGCGCGTGACGTGGCGGTGAGGGCCGTTTCGGAACCTGAAAAGAATGCAGACATGAGCAGCAGGAAGAAAATTGCGATTGCCGGAAGTGCGAGTTCAAAACTCATTTTCGTCTCAAGTCCTCTTGCATGAATTCCATGACGTCTATGTCCGCCACATTCCTGGCTATGAATGTGTCGCCAATGCTGCGGGCCAGTATGAAGGTTAGCTTGCCACCCTGGGCCTTTTTATCCTGCCGCATAATCTCAACAAGTTCGGCAATGGGTGGAAGGGGGCCCTCAATATCAGTCATGTGTGTGGGGAGGCCAGCGCCTTTCAAGTGTTTTGCCACGCGCTCTGCAGTGCCGGCCTTGCACACGCCGAGCCTTTCGGAAAAGCGGAAGGCCTGAACCATGCCGATGCTCACGCCTTCGCCATGCAGGAGGCGGTTGCTGAAGCCTGTCGCTTTTTCAAGGGCGTGGCCGAAGGTGTGGCCGAGATTGAGCAAGCCGCGCACCCCCTGTTCGGTTTCATCTTCAGCTACGATTGCCGCCTTGGCGCTGCAGCTTTTGTGAATCGCAAAGGCGCGGGCCTGTGCATCGCCGCGCAGGACAAGTTGGGCATTGGCCTCGAGCCATTCAAAAAAAGCGGGGTCGCCGAGGAGGCCATACTTGGCAACTTCCGCATAGCCGGCAGCGAGTTCACGCGGCGGCAGGGTTTCGAGCAGGGTGGTATCAGCGAGGACCAGGACCGGTTGCTGGAAGGCCCCGATGAGATTCTTGCCGTGGGCGGCATTGATCCCCGTCTTGCCGCCAACGGATGAATCGACCTGGGCCAGCAAGGTGGTTGGAATCTGGATGAAATCAATGCCGCGCCGCAGGATTGCTGCGGCAAACCCGGTGAGGTCGCCGATCACGCCGCCGCCCAGGGCAATGATCCTGTCCTGCCTTTCAATGCCAGCACCCAGCAGTTTTTCACACAGGTCAGCGAGTGCAGCAAAGCTTTTGGTTTTTTCGCCGGCAGGAAGCACAATCGCCACAGATTTGATACCTGCTGCAGCCAACGCGGATTCCAGCGTCTTGAGATGGAACCTTGCCACATTCTCATCAGTGACGATGGCAGTGAAGGGGCGTTTCAACAGGGGTGCCACAAAACTTCCAGCTGCGTTGAGGAGGCCCTCACCGATGTGGATGTCGTAGGTCCGGTTGCCCAGGGCAACGCTTACGGTGTCGCGGCGGCCAGCTTCAGGATGTGGCATGGTTCAAACGTTCCCAACCCGGCCATTTTGCCAGAACCTTGATGACTTCATTGACCATTTGCGTATGTTGTACATCCTTGCTTTCAACAGTGACATCAGCCTTTTCATAAATCGGGTAGCGCGTGTCCATCAGCTGTTGCATGACGGCCTGCGGGTCTTCGGCCTGCAGCAGCGGGCGATCGGCGCGCTTCGTCACGCGCTTCATCAGCAATGACAGATCGGCCTTCAACCAGATCGACACGCCGTTGGCCGCAATGCTGGCGCGGGTTTCATCATTGATGAAGGCGCCTCCGCCGGTTGCCAGCACCTGGGCACCATTTTCAATGAGCCGGGAAATGACCCGGCGCTCGCCTTCGCGAAAATAGGCCTCGCCATGGTCGGCAAATATTTCGGAAATGGATTTATCGGCGGCAAGCTCGATTTCGTGGTCGGCATCGATGAAGGCGAGGTCGAGCTTTTCGGCCAGCCTTCGGCCAATACTGGATTTTCCGGCTCCCATGAGGCCCACCAGCACAATCGGATGATTTCCGAGCTTTTCACGAATATCTTGAATCTCTTTGCTGAGAGACCGCCGGGCCATGACTTCAATTCCTCTGCTTGAAGCTGCTTTTAGAACGGCAAGTGGCTGAGCGCCAAGGCTTTTGATAGGATGGTTATTTCACTGATTTTCTTGTAGGATAGGGATAATTGGGAGTTTCGCGTGCCGGATAGCTTGAGGTTTTTGTTTGTGGTGCTGGTTTTGGGTGGCGTGGTCTATGGCACCGTGTGGGGGCTCGCCCAGTTTCCACCGGAACAATCAGAAATCGTGAAATCTTTGCCCCATGAAAAACTCAGGCAGAAATAGCATTTCCAAATCCGCGCACCATGTTGAGCGGTTCTTGGAAATGATGAGTGCTGAACGGGGTTCGGCAGAAAATTCGCTTGAGGCCTATGGCCGCGACCTTGCGCATTACCTGGAGTTTCTCGGCACCATTGATGTGCTTTCGGCAACCAGTGACAATATCAGGGACTATCTTGCCAGCCTCGAAGCGCAAGGCTTTGCCCGAACGACTGCGGCCCGCCGGCTTTCCGCAGTCCGGCAATTTCACCAGTTCATTCATGGTGAAGGAATTGTCGGGGCAAATGTTGCAGCGATTGTCGAAAGCCCGAAAGCCGCGCGACCGCTTCCAAAAATATTGACCATTGCAGATATTGACCTGATGCTGGAGCAGGCCCGCACCAGGATAGCGCAGAGCGAGGGGAAGGCCAAATTCAAGGCAGAGCGGCTTTATTGCCTGCTTGAACTCCTGGCAGCAACGGGACTGCGGGTTTCGGAACTTGTCGGGCTCACCGTGCGGGCCGTGACCACGGATGATGCCTTTCTCAACATTAGGGGCAAGGGCGGACGCGAACGGTTGGTGCCCATATCGGCGCGGGCGCGAAAAGTTCTGGAAAATTATCTTAAAAATCTGCCGGCCGATTGCAAATGGCTGTTTCCCTCCCACGGTGCCAGTGGTTGTCTCACACGGCAGCATTTTGCAATCGAATTGAAAGGCTTGGCTGGAGCCTGCGGACTTGATGCGGACAAGATTTCCCCGCATGTGCTGCGCCACGCCTTCGCCAGCTACCTGCTTGAGAAGGGGGCGGATTTGCGCAGTGTGCAACAGATGCTGGGGCATGCTGATATTTCAACGACCCAGATTTATACCCATGTGCAGGCCGGCCGGCTGCAGGCGGTGGTGGAAAGCCACCATCCCCTGGCTAAGAAAAGTTGACTTTATCGCCAGTGGCAGCCACATCTTGCGTTCGAGTTTGTATTGATATTGAGGCCCTATGCATTCCTACCTAGACTTCGAATCGTCAGTTGCCGACCTGGAAGGCAAAATAGCCGAATTGCGGGCCTTGGCAGCGGGGGATTCGACCGTATCCATTGCCGATGAAGTGAAGGCGCTGGAGAAAAAAGCCTCAAAAAGCCTAGGCGAACTTTACGTCAATCTCACACCCTGGCAGAAAACCCAGGTCGCACGCCACCCCGACCGACCGCATGCGCTGGCGTATATCAGCGCGCTCATCACTGATTTCGTGCCCATGGCAGGTGACCGCAAGTTTGCGGAGGACTTTGCCATTGTTGGCGGCCTCGGCCGATTCAGGGGCCAGTCTGTTGTCGTGATTGGCCAGGAAAAAGGTGCCGACACGCAATCGCGCCTCAAGCACAACTTTGGCATGGCCCGCCCCGAAGGCTACCGCAAGGCGGTGCGTCTCATGGAACTGGCAGAGCGGTTCGCCATTCCGGTCATCACTTTTGTAGATACGGCAGGAGCCTATCCTGGCCTTGATGCCGAAGAGCGCGGCCAGGCGGAAGCCATTGCACGGTCAACCGATTGCTGCATGGGCCTGGGTGTTCCGCTGATCTCGTTGGTCATTGGCGAAGGTGGATCGGGGGGTGCTATCGCCATTGCCACGGGCAATAGCGTGTTGATGATGGAACACGCCATCTACAGTGTGATTTCACCGGAAGGTGCGGCCAGCATTTTGTGGCGGGATGCAGCACGGGCACGGGATGCAGCTGCTGCCCTGAAGATTACCGCGCCGGATCTCAAGAAGCTGGGCGTGAGTGATGATATTGTGAAGGAGCCCCTCGGTGGTGCCCACCGCCAGCCGGACGAGGCCATTGCAACGGCAGGTGAAATGATCGGGCGCATGCTGGATGCATTCGCTGGCGTTTCTGCAGACGTGTTGCGCACGCAGCGGCGTGAGAAGTTCCTGTCAATCGGCCGGAGTGTTTGAGCTAGCCCAGCGAGGCAAACGACGTTGCGATGCCCTGGAGCCTGGCGGTTATGGCGGCGGTCACGCCGGGGAAGCCACCAATAATTGCGAGGGTGAGTGCCACGGCAATCAGCGCGTATTCGATTGCCACAGCGCCGCTATCAGCGTGCAGAAACCTTATAGCCAAACTTTTTATCGTCTTCATCGCTTTTACCCTGAGTTGGCCAACTTTGCGCCACATGGTGTATGATAGTTTAGACATGTGATCAGAGGGTTAATCCCGCTTCTGGTTTTGTAACAGTTTTAGTGATGCATTTTTGAGTATTAGGTAGTGTTTATCCATGCAACTTCCATTTTCGCGACGCGCATTCCTGCAAGGCCTGGCTGTATTGCCATTTGCATCAGGAACCGCATATCCCACTGAAATCGCTGAATTAAAAGTGGTTAACCGGGTTATTGACGTAAACGGCGTCGCGGCGAAGGTTTTCGGCATTCAAAATGGCCAGGGCGGGTTTGGCCTGTCGCTCGTGCTCGACAAACAATTTCAGGTGCGATTGCAGAACGATCTTTCCCACGACACGCTAGTCCACTGGCACGGGCTGAAGCCCCCTTCCGCCCAGGACGGTGTTCCGATGTTGTCGCAGGATGCGCTGACGGCCGGCTCGTTCTTTGACTATGATTTCAGGAATACGCGCTCGGGAACGCACTGGATGCATTCACATGTGGGCTTGCAGGAACAGCAGCTTCTCTCGGCGCCGCTTATTGTGCGTGAAACGGCCGAGCCCCTGTTTGACGAGCAGGAGCATGTGGTGATGCTGCATGATTTTTCGTTTCGTGACCCAGAAGAGATTTTGCAGGAACTCAAAAGTGGCGGTGGTGGCCATGCGGGCCACAGCATGCCAGGCATGGTGTTGCCTGGTGGGCTCAATGACGTAATGTTTGATGCCTATCTCGCCAATGACCGGACCCTCGGCGATCCGGAAGTGGTGCGCATGGAAAAAGGCGGCAGCATCAGGCTGCGCATCATCAACGCAGCAGCTGCTAGTAACATGTGGATCGACTTGGGCGAACTCGAAGGCCAGCTCATTGCGGTTGATGGCAATGCCGTGTTTCCCATTACGGCCAGACTGTTTCCGTTGGCCATGGCGCAGCGGGCGGATATTCGCCTGAAACTGCCGGCAGGCGCCGGAACCTGGCCCATTCTGTTCAGGCCGGAAGGCCAGACGGCGCGCACCGGCCTCATTCTGGCAACGGGTACTGCGGAGATCGCCAAGCTCGCTCAAAATGGTGAGATGGCACCGCCTGTTGACCTGGTCCAGGAAATGGGGTTGCGCGCCGTCGCAGCGTTGCCCAATGAGCCCGTGACCCGTACGCAAGTTCTGCAGCTCACCGGCGGAGACGAAGGCTATTCCTGGGGGCTAAATGGAAAGACTTCGATGCATGACACGCTGTTCAGTGTCAGAGAAGGCGAACGCATTGATGTGATCATGCAAAACCAGACGGCCATGAGCCATCCCATGCATCTGCACGGGCATTATTTCAAGGTTGTGGCAATCAATGGCGTGGCAATGGACGGGGCCCTTCGCGATACGGTTCTGGTACCGCCCGCCACGTCCGTCACCATTCGCTTTGATGCCGATAATCCGGGCAACTGGGCTTTCCACTGCCATCATCTTTACCACATGAATTCCGGCATGATGGGGGCAATGACCTACACGAGCGCTGCCTGATTCAGGCTTCAGGCGAAGGCACCATGGCAATGCTTGTATTTTTTACCTGATCCGCAGGGGCAGGCATCGTTGCGCGAGACCTTTCCCCAGGTTTCCGGATTTTTGGGATCAAGGTTGGGATTCTTGGTCAGGGTTGCCTGGCCGAAGGTCGGCAGCAGGCCTTCGCCCACATCATCTTCACCGGATGTTGCGTCAATGTGGTGCGCTGCCATCAGGGGCAGGTCATCTTCATCGGGCAGCATATCGCCATCGGCCTGGGACTGTATTTCAACGCGCATGACTTGCGCGGTTGACGTTTCACGCAGTTTGGCAATCATGGCTTCAAACAGGTTGAAGCCTTCAGTCTTATATTCATTGAGCGGGTCGCGCTGGCCGTAGCCACGCAAGTGAATGACCTGCCGCAATTGCTCGACGGTGACGATATGGTCGCGCCAGAGCTGGTCGAGGGTTTGCAGCACGACGGCCTTTTCAACCTGCTGCATGATCTCGGGGGTGAATTTTTCGCGTTTGGCGAAATAGAATTCATCGGCAGCCTTGGTCACGCGTTCGCGAATTTCCTCTTCTGCAATGCCTTCTTCCTTGGCCCACTCCTCAATCGGGAAGTCGATGGCAATGGCTTCACGCAAACGTTCGCGCAGTGCCGTGGTTTCCCACTGCTCGGCGTAGGTGTTTTCCGGCATGTGCTTGGCAATGAGGTCTTCAATCACCTGGTGGCGCATATCGTCCACGGTTTCGGAAACATCCTCGCCCTTCATGATGCCAATGCGCTGTTCAAAGATGACCTTGCGCTGGTCATTCATCACGTTGTCGAATTTCAGCAGGTTCTTGCGGATATCAAAGTTGCGGGCTTCAACCTTTTGCTGGGCTTTTTCCAGCGCCTTGTTGATCCACGAGTGAACGATGGATTCACCTTCCTTCAATCCGAGTTTTTGCAGCATGGAGTCCATGCGCTCGGACCCGAAGATGCGCATGAGATCATCTTCAAGAGAGAGATAGAAGCGCGAGCGGCCGGGGTCGCCCTGGCGGCCTGAGCGGCCGCGTAACTGATTGTCAATGCGGCGGCTCTCGTGGCGCTCGGTGCCGATCACGAAAAGCCCGCCTGCTGCCAGCACGATCTGCTTGTTGGCTTCGATTTCGGCGGCGATTGCGGCAACGCGCCTGTCGCGCTCGGGACCCTTTGGCACGTCGGCCAGGTCAGTTGCCACGCGCATGTCGAGGTTGCCGCCAAGTTTAATGTCAGTGCCGCGGCCTGCCATGTTGGTGGCAATGGTGACGGCACCGGCAATGCCGGCCTGGGAAATGATGGCGGCTTCCTGTTCGTGGTAACGGGCGTTCAGGACATTGTGCGGCACGCCCAAAGATTTGAGCATGGCAGCCAGGGTTTCAGATTTTTCGATGGACGTCGTGCCCACCAGGACCGGCTGGCCGCGTTGGCGGGCGTCCTTTACGGTTTCGATGATGGAGGCAAATTTTTCCCGGGTGGTGCGGTAGACTTCATCGTCTTCGTCCTTGCGGAGCACTGCCACGTTGGTTGGCACCTCGATGACTTCGAGTTTGTAGATATCCATGAACTCATCGGCTTCGGTGGATGCCGTACCGGTCATCCCGGCGAGCTTTTCGTAGAGCCTGAAGTAGTTCTGGAACGTAATAGATGCCAGGGTCACGTTTTCTGGCTGGATGCTGGTGTGTTCCTTGGCTTCTAACGCCTGGTGAAGGCCTTCGGAATAGCGCCGTCCCGGCATCATGCGGCCGGTGAATTCATCGATGATGATGACCTGGTCATCCTTCACGATATAGTCCTTGTCGCGCTGGAACAGCTTATGGGCGCGGAGCGCCTGTTGCACGTGGTGGACCACGGTGACGTTCTCGGCATCGTAGAGGTTGTCGCCCTGCAGGATGCCAGCGGCACCCAGGACCTGCTCAAGATGAACGTTACCTTTTTCCGTCAGGGAGCAGGAGCGCTGCTTTTCGTCGAGTTCGTAGTCGTCGGCATCGAGTTCGGGAATGAACTTGTCGAGGGTGTTGTAAAGATCCGACTTGTCGTCGAGGGGGCCGGAAATGATCAGCGGTGTGCGGGCTTCATCGACAAGGATCGAGTCCACTTCGTCAACGATGGCGAAATGGTGGCCGCGCTGGACCATTTCGTTCAGGGGATACTTCAGGTTGTCGCGCAGGTAGTCAATACCCGGCTCGGGGGTGGTGGCGTATGTTACAGCGCAGGCATAGGCTTCGCGGCGCTCGTCGTCGGACAGGCCATGGACAATGACGCCGGTGGTAAGCCCGAGGAACCTATAGATCTGAGACATCCATTCGGCGTCGCGCTTGGCAAGATAGTCGTTGACGGTGACGACATGCACGCCCTTGGATTCAAGCGCATTGAGGTAAACGGCGAGGGTGGCCACAAGGGTCTTGCCTTCACCGGTTTTCATTTCGGCAATGGCCCCATCGTTCAAAACCATGCCGCCAATCATCTGCACATCAAAATGGCGCATGCCCAGGGCCCGTTTGGAGGCTTCACGGACGACGGCAAAGGCGGGTGCTAGCAGGTCTTCGATGGTTTTTCCGGCAGCGATTTCGGCGCGGAAACTCACGGTTTTGGCGGCAAGCTCGGCATCGCTGAGGCTGGCAAACTCGGATTCGAGCAGGTTGATGTCTTCAACGGGCTTGCGGTATTTTTCGACCTTGCGGTCGTTGGTGGTACCGAAGAGTTTTGCCGCGATTGACCGCAGTCCGAGCATGGGAGTGGTTCCTTAATTGGAAAGTACAGATAATTTGGCCTCGAGAATTGAAGCGTGATAAGGCCTCATTTCCCAAAGGTCTAGACATAAGTATGGGCGGGGCTGCTGCCACAATGCCGTCCAAGTCCACAATTAGGAGCTAGACGCTGATATTTCAATGTGTTGCCGTGCTGCAACAGGTGGTCAATCTGGTTACCCACCCTCTTGCGAAGTGGTGCCATCCAGACCAATGTGCGCTCGCGATTTGTGTCCGGGAGCGTTAAAAAAAGTTAGGAAAATTGGCTTATTATTGCCTCTTTTGGTCGGCATTGAGCATTGGGGGCGGGGATCTTGTTCCGCCTGAAAATTAGAATTTGGACGATGGATTTCATGCCACGCATTCAAGACTGTTTGAAGATTACACTACTTGCTGGTTTCTTGGGAGTGGCACTGTCACTTGGCGCCCAGGCGCAAACCACGCCCGCACCCGTGGTTGCGGGTTCTGCCGAGGACAAAACAATTGCCATTGTGAATGGCCATGAAATCAAGATTTCAGAAGTGCAGATGGCAACCGATGACATCATCGGCCAGTTGCCCGACCTGCCACCCAAGCTGCGTTACCCATTCGTGGTCGAGTTCCTGGTTGAGCGCCATCTTCTGGCACAGCTTGCCGTCAAGGAAGGTGTTGCCGATACGGATGAGTACAAGCGCCGCCTGGCGCTGTACCAGGCCAAGGCCCTGCGCGACGCCTATTTTTTCCAGAAGATCCGTCCCCAGGTAACCGATGAAGAGATCAAGGCCTCCTATGACCAGGAATCGGCCAAGGTTGCGCAAACGGAACGCATCAGGGCGCGGCACATCCTGCTGGGCACCGAAAAGGAAGCCCAGGATATCATTGCGCGCATTGCTGCTGGCGAAAAATTTGAAGACCTTGCCAAGAAATACAGCCTTGACGGTTCGAAGGATTATGGTGGCGACCTTGGTTACTTCACCGCTCCGGAAATGGTGGCGGAGTTTTCCAAGGCGGCATTTGCCTTGAAGACTGGTGAGATTTCAGCCCCTGTCAAAACTGATTTCGGCTGGCACGTCATTCGCGTCGAAGACCGCAAGCTTGGGGCCGTTCAGCCTTTTGACCAGGTGAAATCGGCCATCCGCAACGTGCTCCTGCGCAAGAAGGTGCAGGAAACCATGGATGAGCTGCGGAAAACTGCAAAGGTCGAGGTGCTTGACGAAGACCTCAAGAAATATGCGGCTGAAGCCGTTGCCAAGCGCAAGGCCTTGCAGGACAAGCAGAATGGCAATGTTGTCGCTGAACCACCGGCGGACAACGCCGGCGAAGGTGCGGGCAAGGGCGACTTGCAGGTTCCTGAATAATCCACTTCCCTTGAGGGCGGCCAATGGCGCATCCTGTTTCACCGCTGGCTCCAGTTAACGTTCCGCACCTGCCGGCCATCGCAGGGGTTCGCCTTGCCATCGCCGAAACCGGCATTCGCTACAAGAACCGGCCCGATGTCTTGTTGGCAGTTGTGGAGGCGGGCACCAGCGTTGCCGGGTGCTTGACCAATTCCAAATCGCGCTCGGCACCGGTTGACTGGTGTGCCACGAGCCTGAAGGGTGGCAAGGCGCGTGCCGTTGTCATCAACGCCGGCAATGCCAATGCCTTTACCGGCCGTGCCGGTGTGGCAACAGTGACCGCGGTTGCCAAGGCTGCAGCCCAGGCGTTGAAATGCAAACCCGTGGAAATTTTCCAGGCCTCTACCGGTGTGATTGGCGAACCGCTGGATCCAGCGCCAATCGTGAATGCGCTGCCTGATCTCATGGCGCGGGCCAGTGATGATTGCTGGAGCGATGCGGCGCGCGCGATCATGACGACAGATACGTTTGCGAAAGTTGCAACGGCTTCCCTGAGGTATGCAGGGTCTACTATCACGATCAATGGTATCGCCAAGGGGTCCGGCATGATCGCGCCTGACATGGCCACCATGCTGGTTTTCATTTTCACCGATGCGGCAATCCCCTCAAAGCTATTGCAGGGCCTGCTGTCGGCCAGCGTGGCCAAGAGTTTCAACTGCATCACGGTTGATGGTGATACGTCAACGTCCGACACGGTATTGCTGTTTGCGACCGGCGCTGCGGGAACAGCGCTAAAGGGCCTGAAATCGATCGCGGACCCGCGGTTGAAAAGCTTTGCCAAGGCACTTGACGGCCTGTGCCTGGACCTTGCGCAACAGGTGGCACGCGATGGTGAGGGTGCCGAAAAACTGATCGAAATTGCGATTACAGGAGCGCAGTCTGATACGGCAGCCCACCGCATTGCCATGTCGATAGCCAACTCGCCTCTGGTGAAGACCGCGATTGCCGGTGAAGATGCCAATTGGGGCCGGGTGGTGATGGCCATCGGCAAGGCCGGTGAAAAGGCCGTCCGCGATAAGCTCCGTATACGGATTGGTGGCATCCAGGTTGCGAGCCGTGGCATGCGTGATCCCAACTACAAGGAAGCCGACATAATGCCCCACATGAAGGGGCGGGACATTTTAATTGAAGCCGATGTGGGTGTTGGCCGGGGCAAGGCAAGGGTTTGGACCTGCGACCTCACCCATCGCTATATTGATATCAACGGCTCCTACCGCAGCTGATGCGCACGCTCCTGGTGGTGGCGGTGGCATTGGTGGATGTGGATGGCCGGGTGCTGATTGCCAGGCGCCCGGAAGGCAAATCACTGGCGGGCTTGTGGGAATTTCCCGGTGGTAAGGTTGAAGCGGGCGAACGGCCTGAAGCTGCCCTCATCCGCGAACTCAAGGAAGAGCTTGCAATTGACGTGGAGCAATCGTGCCTTGCGCCCCTGACATTTGCCAGCCACTCCTACGACGATTTTCACCTGCTGATGCCGCTTTACGTGTGCCGGCGGTGGAAAGGGGTGGTGCGGCCAAGCGAAGGACAGGAACTGCAGTGGGTGAAACCCCTCAAGCTGCGCGACTACCCGATGCCGCCAGCGGATTTACCGCTTATTCCGCATTTGATTGAGCTGCTCTAATTCAACTTGGTTTCCGGCACCTTGAGGGCATCCGCCAGGCGGAATTTAGCCGAGCCGCGCTTCAAGGGTTTCTGCTGGCTTTCATGGGGGGCCCAGGCGGTGGCCCAGGCCACCTCGATAGTTGCCCTGATGCGACCGTCGTCATCGGAAAACTTCTGCTGGTAAATGGAAATGGCTTCACCAAAAAGGTTGCGGGTCACGGGCTTGCGTGAACGGCCCAGCATGGGATTGGAAAGTCCCAGCAGGCGTATTTCCTGGATGAGGGCAATCGGGTTGGGGTAGCGCACGATGGTACGGTCAAGATCCACAACGGGCAGGGCGAGATCGGCGCGTTGCAGCAGGCCGCCCAGTTCGCGCACATCGATCATGGGAATGATACGCGGCGATACGCCACCGGTTACCAGTTCCTCGGCTTCAAGCCATGCGTGGCGAAGTTCGGTGAGTGTTTGACTGGCAAAGAGACATGCCATCAACAAGCCGTCGGGCACGAGGGCACGACGCAATTGTATCAGTGCGCCAGGGACATCATTGACGAGGTGCAAATCAAAGATGCTGAAAATGGCGTCATAGGTTTCCGGTTCCAGTGGCAAGGTTTCAGAAGTGCCAGGTGCCATGACCCTGAGGTGCCTGACCTTGCCGGACGCGAGGAGTGCTTTTGCTATGGGTTCGGCATCGACGGCAATCAGGCAGGCGTTGTCGAAGCTGCGGGAAATAGGCTCGAGCCGTTCACCCAGTTCCGCCGCAACGGAAGTTGCCAGGATGTCAGGTCGTGAGGACTGAGTGCGGGCAAGTCTTGCGACATAGAGCTCCCGGTCAAAAAGCGCTTCCATGCCCACTAAGCCAGCAACTCGTCGTGCACGAGTTGCCAGATTTCCTTGTTGGGTGCCGAGATGATGCCGCCTTCAAATTTGGTGGGAAGATAGGGCGACCCATCGAGCAGGGCGGAGTAGCCGCCAGCTTCCGCATGGATCAGTACGCCGGCCGCATGGTCCCATGGCATCAACTTGTAATGCAGGGAAAAATCGACGAGCCCCTCGGCCACGATGCGGTACTCATAGGCAGCACAGCGATAGCCGAAGCAGGCCCTGGTTTTTGCGATGTTGGCAGCGACGCGTGAGCGCATGGGTTCCGGCATGAGGTACCACGAGGTGGTGCCCGTCATGTTGGCCAGTGACGTGGGCTTTGAAACCGTGATGTCGCGGGTGGCGCCACTTTCAGCCTTGGACCATGCGCCTTCGCCTTTCAGTCCGAACGTGCAGTCGTGGCCAACGGGATCATAAATGATGCCGCCGATGGTTTCGCCATGGGCAACGACGGCTGCCAACACGCCAAACAGCGGCAGGCCCCATGCGAAATTGCTGGTGCCGTCCACGGGGTCAATGATGATGGCCAATTCGGCATCGCCGATCCGGTTTAAAAGGCTCCGGTCTTTTTCCACCGATTCCTCGCCAATGAAGGCGGCTTTCGGGAAGGCTTTGGCAATGGCCAGCTTCATGGCGGCCTCGGCCTGCTCATCGGCATCGGTGACCAGGTCAAGGGCTGAAGTTTTTTCCCGAATGCCGCCGGCACCCAGGCTGCGAAAGCGCGGCATGATCTCCTGGTCTGCGGCAATCGACAAGATGTCGGCAAGGCGTTCTAAATCACTACGGGCGAAAGACATGGGCGCATGATCTCCTGATGGGCATGACATAGAGGAGGCACTGAAATAAATCCATGGCCGGATTTCTATGGTAGATGGAACCCCATGAACGAGGCGGGGGCATGGTCAGAATTCCACTTTGGGGCTTGGGGTCGACGGGCCTTGACCAGCCTGATCGATTTCATTGTGCCGCCCAAATGCCTGGTGTGCCGGGAAGCGGTTTTGGTTCCAGCCAGCCTTTGCTTTTCATGCTGGAGCAGGCTTAGCCATCTCGAGGCGCCGGTTTGCAATGTTTTGGGAACTCCCTTTGCCTTTGACCAGGGTGCGGGAGCCATCAGTGCTGCTGCACTGGCCGAGCCTCCCGCCTGGGACAGGGCGCGGGCAGCAGTTGGGTTTGACGATGCTTCCAAGGGGCTGGTCCATGCCCTCAAGTATCGCGATACGATGGAAGCCGGGTTGCTGATGGCGCGGCTTATGGGGCGGGCGGGGCGTGAACTCGTAGATACTGCGGATATCATCATTCCGGTGCCATTGCACCGTTGGCGCCTGTGGCGCAGGCGGTTCAACCAGGCGGCGTTTTTGTCGCACCGGGTGGCGCGGGTTGCGGGAAAGCCGGTTCGTACCGATGTGCTGTTGCGCACCAAAGCGTCGCACTCCCAGGTCGGTTTGAAGCAAGATGAACGGCGCAAGAATGTCGCCAGGGTTTTTGCGGTGGCACCGGACGCCATTTCCCTTATTTCCGGACGGCGGGTGTTGTTGGTTGATGATGTGTTAACGACGGGGGCAACGGCTGGAAGCTGTGCGGCAGTGCTGAAAAAGGCAGGTGCGGCGCAGGTCGACGTTCTGACCTTCGCCCTTGTCTTGGAGCCCAGGCGGCCTCATATTGGGTAGTGGAAGAAGAAAATGAGCAAAGTAACGATCTATACGACTAAAAGCTGTCCCTACTGCCATGCCGCCAAATCCCTGTTGGCGAAAAAAGGGGCCAAATTCGATGAAATCGATGTGAGCTACGATCAGAACGAGCGGCAACGCATGATGATCAAGGCCAATGGGCGGCGCACCGTGCCGCAGATCTTCATCGGTGAAACCCACGTGGGCGGCAGCGACGATCTGCACGAGCTTGACCGCCGCGGGCGGCTTGACGGGTTGTT
>JANMKJ010000144.1:0-2274 GCA_031371945.1 Rhodobiaceae bacterium | reverse complement strand
CAGTGTGAGGTGGATGTAGATGCAGGAGCCGCGAGGGCTTTCCTGGCCAAATTGACGAATGGCCTCAAAAAATGGCAGGCCTTCTATGTCGCCAACGGTACCGCCAATTTCTACCAGCACGAAATCGACACCGTCGTTTCCGGTTTTCACGAAATACTTGATCGCATCGGTTATGTGGGGAATGACCTGCACCGTGGCACCCAGAAAATCGCCGCGCCGTTCCTTGGCGATGATATCCTGGTAGATGCGACCGGTCGTGATGTTATCCTGCTTGTTTGCGGGCCTGCCGGTGAAGCGCTCGTAGTGCCCGAGGTCGAGATCGGTTTCCGCCCCATCGTCCGTCACAAACACTTCACCGTGCTGGTAGGGGCTCATCGTGCCCGGGTCGACGTTGAGATAGGGGTCGAGCTTGCGCAGCCGCACACTATAGCCACGGGCCTGCAGGAGAGCACCGAGTGCCGCTGAGGCCAGGCCTTTGCCAAGTGAGGAAACCACGCCGCCGGTAATGAAAATATATCGCGCCATGGGAGTTCAACCTAGCTGTTTGCAAACATGATTCGAAGCCTGAAAAACGCGTTTTTCAGATTATTGTGGAAAGCCGTGAAACACTTACTGTGAAACAGGAACCTGCGGCGTGGCCGGTGCAGCTGGCAATTGTGGCAATACGCTTCCACCCGTGGCAGGAGCTGCAGGGGCGTTACCTTGGGGCTGGCTGGTGGTTGCTCCATCGAAAATGGATCCGCCCTTGCCGGTGCCGTGGAGGGCCAGCAACGTCAACGAAATTGACGTCAGGAAAAAACAGGCTGCCAGAATCGCCGTGGTGCGGGTCAGTGCATTGCCAACGCCACGGGCAGAAAACAGGTTGCCTCCGCCGGAATTGCTGCCACCCATGCCAAGGGCACCGCCTTCGGAACGTTGCAACATAACTGTTCCAATGAGAGCTACGGCGACAATGAGATGGATAACAAGGAGTACGGTTTGCATGGAGTCTGTGCCTATTTCAATTTTGGGGGCGGTTTAGCCATTATATGGGTCGAACGCAACCCGCTTCAAGACGGTTCATACCTGTAGCGGAACGTACAGCAGGATGCACCGCCCATGATTGTTTGCTGGCGGTCAAGCTTGATGTTGGCGTCATAGCCCTCACAGAACGTACCGTCGCGGTTGCACGACATGAGATGGCCCACATTCCCCAATCCCATTTCGCGGTAGGTTTCAGCGTATTTGCAGCGCGTGACATCAAAATTGAACACCTTTTCGGTTGCCTCGAGGACTGTTACTTCCAGCGCCCCATCTGCGGTCCAAAGCTCATAAAGCTTGATGAAATCCAGCATCGAGGTGACCCCGCCCGGAGCCTTTTTGGCAAATTCCTTACCCTCAGCTATGGCGGCCTTGCGAATGGCGGCATCGAGAATGGATGATGCCTTTTCCTCTCCGACTTGCGCCACCATCTCAGCGTAAATCGGCCCAATTACCTGGGCCTGGAGCCTGCGCTTGGTGAGAACGGGAATCTCAGGCATAGGCTTTGATGATCCCGATGAAGTCTGACGCTTTCAAGCTCGCCCCACCCACCAGCGCTCCATTGACGTTGGCTGCGGCCATCAGTTCAGTGGCATTTGAAGGTTTGACCGAGCCGCCGTAGAGAATGCGTACCTTCGGCCCCTCCTCACCCATCAGTTTGGCAAGATCGGCCCGAATGTGGGTGTGAACTTCGGCGACTTCGGCAACCGTTGGGGTCAGGCCCGTGCCAATGGCCCAAACCGGTTCATAGGCGATGATCGTGTTCGCGGCCGTCGAACCTTCAGGTAGTGAACCTTTCAATTGGCCCGAAACGATTTCAAGTGTTTTGCCACCCTTGCGCTGGTCGAGCGTTTCTCCAATGCAAATTATGGCAATCAAGCCAGTGGTTTGGGCGGATTTGGCTTTTTTTGAAACCATCTCATCGGTTTCGGCATGGTTGGCCCGGCGCTCCGAATGGCCGACGATGACAGCCGTACAGCCAGCATCCTTCAGCATGTCGGCGGAAATATCACCGGTATGGGCGCCGTTGGCGTTCCAATGGCAATCCTGGCCACCCACCTTGATGCGTGAGCCTTTCATGACCGACTTTACGCGACGAATGAGCGTGGCCGGTGGGCATACCAGCACTTCGCACTTTAGTTTGACGTCACGCAACATGCCCGCTAACAGCCGGGGCTCCTTAAGCATTGCTGTCGTGCCGTTCATCTTCCAATTGCCCGCCACTAATGGACGGGGCCCCGATTTAACCATTTT
>JANMKJ010000109.1:0-6338 GCA_031371945.1 Rhodobiaceae bacterium | reverse complement strand
GCTGGAAATCCAGGCGACCAAGCCTTTGGGCAACCAGCGCGACCTGGCGCTGGCCTATTCGCCCGGCGTGGCCGCGGTTTCGGAGGCGATCCGGGATAATCCTGCGGATGCGGCCCTTTACACCTCGCGCGCCAATCTGGTGGCGGTGATTTCCAATGGCACCGCCGTTTTGGGGCTTGGCAATATCGGGCCGCTGGCGGCAAAGCCGGTGATGGAAGGCAAAGCTGTCCTGTTCAAGAAGTTTGCCGGCATCGATGTGTTTGATATTGAAGTGGCGGAGAATGGTGTTGAAAAGCTGGTCGACATCATCGCCAGCCTTGAGCCTACATTTGGCGGCATCAACCTTGAGGACATCAAGGCGCCGGAGTGTTTTGAAGTAGAGCGTCTTCTGCGTGAGCGCATGAAGATTCCGGTATTCCATGACGACCAGCATGGCACGGCCGTGATCGTAGCGGCAGCCGTCAAGAACGCCATCACGCTGTCGGGCAAGAACATAGCCGACATCAAGATCGTGGCTTCGGGCGCGGGGGCTGCGGCCCTTGCCTGCCTCAACCTGCTGGTGAGCCTTGGTGCACCGGTCAAGAACATCTGGGTGAGCGATCTTGAAGGCGTGGTTTATCTGGGTCGTGAAAAACTGATGGACCAGTGGAAGTCAGTTTTTGCACAGGCCACGCCACACCGGAAGCTGGCGGATATCATGGCGGGGGCGGATGTCTTCCTAGGCCTCTCGGCGGGTGGTGTTCTCAAGGCTGAACTTCTAAAGCAAATGGCGCCGAACCCGCTTATCCTGGCGCTTGCCAATCCTACGCCAGAAGTCATGCCGGAAGAAGCCTTTGCGGTCAGGCCCGACGCGATGATCTGCACCGGCCGCTCTGATTATCCCAACCAGGTGAACAATGTTTTGTGTTTTCCCTATATTTTCCGGGGTGCACTCGATGTGGGAGCCACCACGATCAATGAGGAAATGAAGCTTGCGGCGGTGGAAGCCATAGCCGGGCTGGCGCGGGAAGCTCCGTCAGATGTGGCAGCGCGCAGCCATGGTGGCGAAACCCGGTTGTTTGGCAAGGATTCCCTGATCCCGTCGCCGTTTGATCCGCGGTTGATCCTGCGGGTGGCACCGGCGGTGGCGAAGGCTGCCATGCAAACCGGCGTTGCCACGCGGCCCATAGCCGATCTCAACCTCTATGCGGAAAGCCTGCAGCGATTCGTGTTCCGCTCCGGATTTGTCATGCGGCCAATGTTTGCCATCGCGCGGGAAAAACTGCGCCGGGTGATCTATGCCGATGGCGAGGATGAGCGGGTGCTGCGGGCCACACAAGTCGTCCTTGAAGACAAGATTGCCATTCCCATTCTTGTGGGCAGGCCGTCCGTGATCGAAGCGCGGGTCAAGCGGTTTGGGCTTTCCATCCACCCCGGCCGGGATTTTGAACTGATCAATCCGGAAGATGACCCGCGCTACAAGGATTATGTGACCACCTATGTGGAAGCAGCGGGCAGGCGAGGCATAACGCCCGATTCAGCTCGGGCCCTGGTGCGCACTTCGACCACTGTCATTGCCGCCTTGGCACTCAGGCGCGGCGAAGCGGATGGAATGATCTGTGGCCTTGAGGGGCGGTTCCGTTCGAAACTGCGCCACATAGAGGAAATCATCGGCCTGTCGCCCGGAGTTACATCGCTTGCAGCCATGAGCCTGATGATAACCTCACGGGGTCCGGTGTTTTTAGCCGATACCCACGTGCAGGCAAATCCTGATGCGGAGGCGATTGCCTCGATCGCCATTGCCTGTGCCACCCATGTGCAGCGCTTTGGCATTACGCCCAAGATTGCCATGGTGAGCCATTCGGATTTTGGCGAGTACGACACACCCTCATCGCTCAAGATGCGGGCAGCCACGGCGATCGTGCATGCGCGCTGCCCGCAGCTGGAGATCGATGGTGAAATGCAGGCCGATTCAGCACTGATCAAAGCCATTCGTGAGCGGCACATGCCGTCGTCCACGTTGAAGGGCGAAGCCAATGTCCTGGTCATGGGCGATTTGGCTTCGGCCAATCTTGCCTATCACATGGTGAAAGTATTTGGCGATGCGCTTCCGGTGGGACCAATTCTGATCGGCACGGCCAAGCCTGCCCATGTGCTGACAGGCTCGGTCACGTCACGCGGCGTTGTCAACATGACGGCGATTGCGGCGGCTGGAGAGACAGTGACGTAATTCTATCCACCAGTTCACGGCGCCCTAAATGACTGGTTCCATTCCTTCAACAGCCGCATTTTCTTCTGGCGGTCGGTAATGGCGAGAAGTGCTGGCCCCAAAGGAATTGGCCGGTAGATGCCTGCTTGCAGTTCGGCTGCAGCAGCATCGACGCCTTCAGGTGCTGCCTGTCCATAGGCAAAGAAGAATGATTCCTTCGATACGACCTGCTGACCGCGAAGCGACAGGAGATAATCCAGGAACCGCTTTCCGGCGGCGGGATTTGCGGCCTGTACCGGTACGAAAGCTGCCCGGCTCAGAACCAATGTGTAATCGCGCGGCAAGACGATGCCAATGGGAGCACCCGCCTTGTACCTGCCATAGGCGTAGGAGCCCAGAAGGTTATAACCAATGAGAACCTCGCCACTTTCGATATCGCGCAGGAGATCTCCTGTACAGCAGTAGAGCCTGGCGTTGGCACGACCGAATCCTTCCATCATGCGGCCAAACGCACTGGACTGCTGCGCATCAAAGAAACCGAACAGGTAGCCTATTCCCGAACGTGCAATATCGTAGGTGCCAACGCGCCGATTATAGAATTCGGCCCTGTTGCGCAGCAGGTCCACCAACTCATCGCGCGACCTGGGAACATCAGCCGGCGGTACCAGATTGCGATTGTAAACCATGACTGCGGGTTCAAAGGTAAATCCATAGACTTCGTCATGCCAGCTCGCAAAAGCTGGAACACGCCGGGTTTCCGCTGACGTGTGTGGCTGGGCACAGCCATCATTGGCCAGCTTCACCATATGATCAACAGAAGATGAGAACACCAGGTCGGCAGACAGGGTGCCCTTGGCGCAGGCGTCCTGCAACGTGACAAACAGATCGTTGGTAAGGCTGTCCACGTAAGTTATGGATAGACCCGGTTCAAGTCGTTGGAAATCTGTGATCAGTGGCTGAATTGCCGCAATGTCACCGGATGCCTCTATTCTGAGTTTGCCGGTTTCCGGACCCGGAGCCTTGAATTCATAACTGGTGCCAGCGATGGCGGGGACGGCGAACAGCGCCAGAAGGATCGCCATGA
The DNA here is from genome assembly GCA_031371945.1 of Rhodobiaceae bacterium. GTDB lineage: Bacteria > Pseudomonadota > Alphaproteobacteria > Rhizobiales > Aestuariivirgaceae > Aestuariivirga. The sequence goes on along the minus strand of JANMKJ010000109.1, from coordinate 3,066 downwards.
AAATTCTTATCATGGCCCCTCCTCCGCCAGAACCGGGAAACTCATCCGTACGATGAACATATCGTCACCACCACGATCAAATTCCAGCTTGGCACGGTGGCTTTTGGCAACATCTGCGGCAATTGCCAATCCCAATCCAGAACCTTCCCCGTCGGCAGAAACACGATAGAAGCGTTTTGTCACATCGGGCCATAACTGTGCCGGAATGCCGGTCCCATCATCAGCGATTTCCAGTACCACGTGGCTATCCTCGTTTCGTACAGTAATGCTTATTTTGGTCACCGCACCATAATGCACCGCATTCTCGATGATGTTGCGAAGTGCCTCACGCAAACTGACGGGATCCCCCTCAATCAAGACTGGCGCACTACCGACATCGAATTCAACGGAAATGTCGCGCTCCATGGCGGCGGGAATAGCATCGGCCACTGCCTGGGTCAGCAATTCGGTGAGGTTCAGTCTGGAAGCTGTCACACTTTGTGAACGATGACTGATCATGGCGTGACTCAACAGCTGGCTCACCAGGCGGCCTACCTGGGATGTGCGGGCCACCACCCGGGTTAAATGATGCTTGCGCCGTGCCGGAATAGTTTCATGTTGCAGCAATTCCACCTGGGCGGTCAGGGCTGTAACGGGCGTTCTGATCTGGTGGGCGGCATCGGCAATCATGCGCTGCAGGCTGTCCATTCTTTCCGAAAGGCGCTCCATGAAGTGGTTGATCGACTGGGTGAGACCCTCAATTTCCACCGGCGCATTTGTGGCGAGCGGCGTAAGGTCGTTCGGATCACGAGACCCCAGGGCCTGTTCAATGTGGTGCAGCGGGCGCAACGCGTAGCGCGTGGCAAGCATGACACCAATCAGGGCAATGGCACTCATGATAGCGACCAGCAGAATTGCCCGCCACGTCAATTCACGGGCCAGGGCCTGGCGCGCATCGCGGGTTTGGGCAACTATCACGACGGCCCAACCCGTGGCGGCGGGATCAGACACATAATGCCAAATGGCGCCAACGCGCACCGGGTACCCGGAAAAGGTACCATCCCAGACCTGCGGACCAGATCCCTTCTCGAATGATTTGGGAACCTGCAAGCCATCATAGCCAGTCAGCGACTGGCCATCGGGACCAACCACACGGTAGTACACCCGTTCCTGGCGTGAGACGGAGAGTGTTTCAAAAGCTGAAACCGGAATGTCCGTCGTAATTACCTTGTCTTCAACCCGAATGGTTTCGCCAATTTGCGCTGCTGCACCCAGCAGTAAACGGTCATAGGCGTCATCGGCGGCCGTATGGGCGTAATTATAGGCGGCATAGGCCAGTGTTCCAGCACCAATCAGCAACACCAAAGAAATGGCGGCCGTGAGCCGTCGAAAAAGCGAGGGCGCCCTATTCGCCACTGGTAACTGCCTGGTAGCCTATCCCGCGAAGCGTCCTGATCTCCATTCTTGCCGCCTGAAGTTTTCGGCGGAGCCTGGCAATATAGAGTTCAATGGCATTTTGTCCGGCGGCCTCGTCAAAGCTGAAAAGCTGCTCGAGCAATTCGGGTTTGCTGAATACCTTTTGCGGCCGTGACATAAGAATTTCGAGAAGTGCAATTTCACGGCGCGTCAGGTCGGCGCGCCTGCCATTCACACAAACACTTCGGGACACCTGATCGAGAACAACATCACCCAATTGCAGTTGCACTGTGGCTGAGCCCCCTGGTCGACGCAACAATGCTCGCACCCTTGCTTCCAGTTCACGAAAATCAAACGGCTTGACGAGATAGTCGTCGGCACCATGATCAAGGGCGTTAACCCGATCATCAATCTGCGAGCGTGCCGTAAGTATGAGTACGGGCGACATGATTTTGCGCGCCCGCATCCCGGCCAAAACTGCAAACCCATCCTTCCCGGGAAGCATCACGTCCAGCACCACCAGGTCGTAATGCTGTACTTTCAATGCGTCCTCGGCGCTGGTTCCGGACTTCTGCCAATCAACCGCATAGCCCAAGCGTTCAAGGCATGACACGATGGCTTCACCGACGTCCTGGGTATCTTCAACGACGAGAATACGCATTGTGTTCCCAATGACAGGTGGATGACAGCTTTCAAGTATATGGATGGCTAGAACGCTTGCCAAGGGCAGGTTTTAAGCCGCGCTAGACGGTTGGTCATAGATTTCACAATGGGAGAATACCATGAAAAGACGTCATATTTTTGCAAGCATTTTGGCTCTGGCTCTGACTGCCGGGTTCGTTGGGGGCGCAACACCAGCCATGGCCCTTGACGACCTCAGGATCATTGCGCCAGCAAAACCCGGCGGTGGTTGGGATCAAACAGCCCGTTCACTCTCAGAGGTTATGGCCTCCATGGGTGCCAAGGGTGGAACAGTCGAAAATGTTCCAGGTGCTGGCGGCATCGTGGGTCTCGCACAGCTGGTTGACCAGGAAAAGGGCAAAGGCAACGTGCTGATGGTCAACGGCCTCGTCATGGTTGGCGCCATTCTTACCAACAAATCACAAATAAATCTTGAAATGACCACCCCGATAGCGCGACTGACGGGCGAATATGAAGTGATCGTGGTTCCAGCTGCTTCAGAACTCAAAACCGTAGCTGATCTCGTGGCAAAGCTTAAAGCTGATCCGGGGGCGGTGGCATTTGGTGGCGGTTCGGCCGGCGGCACAGACCATATTCTGGCAGGCCTCATAGCAAAAGCTGCTGGCGCTGATGTTTCCAAACTCAACTATGTACCATTTTCCGGCGGCGGCGAAGCGCTGGCCGCAATCATGGGTGGCCACGTGGTGGCTGGCATCAGCGGTTATGGAGAATGGGCGGGCCAGATAAAATCCGGTGAACTGCGCGCCCTTGCCATTTCATCTGCAGATCGGCAACCGGGCATTGATATTGCAACGCTCAAGGAACAAGGTGTTGATGTTGAATTGGCAAACTGGCGCGCCATTGTTGCCCCTCCTGGCCTTGACGACGCGCAAAAGAAGGCCCTGCTTGACAGCATAGACACCACGGTCAAGAGTGATGCGTGGAAAAAGGTATTGGCCGACAAGAACTGGACGGATCTCTATCTAGCGG
>JANMKJ010000066.1:0-1707 GCA_031371945.1 Rhodobiaceae bacterium | reverse complement strand
CTCAACATGGAGGTCATCGAACACGTCAACAATCCGCAAGGCTTCACCCGGATTTGTGCCAGCATGCTGAAGCCCCGGGGCCTCATGTTCGTGGCAACCATCAGCCGCACCCTCAAGTCGTTAGGACTGGCAATCATCGGTGCTGAATACATTCTGGGCTGGCTCCCGAAAGGCACGCACCAGTGGGAGAAATTCATTACGCCCAGTGAACTGAAAACCTGGCTCGGCGAAAACAATGTGTCCATCAAAGGTGAAACCGGTGTCACCTACCATCCCCTGGCCAACACCTGGAAACGCTCGCGCAACATGGACGTGAACTACATGCTGGTGGGGCAGAAGGGTTAGTTCGAATCTTCCGGCAGTCTCGGCAGCGGGTGGACTTCAATGCCCTCTTCGATCAGCGCTTTGGCTTCTTCCGGTTTTGCCTCGCCATAGATGCCACGCTTCTCGATTTCCGAATAGTGCATGCGGCGTGCCTGGTCGGCGAACCTGTCGCCAACATACTCGGAATTCTCCGCAACGGTCTTGCGCACGTCGCGCATCACCTGCATCAGCGCCTGGGCGCGGGGATCCATGGTGCCCGTCACCATCGCAGTGGACCTGCTGTTGGATTTCGCCGGAATTCCTGGTGCCATGAGCTGCTTTGCTACATTCTCCGATCCACAGCGCGCGCAAGCGACGAGCCTGCGGGCGATTTGTTTTTCAAACGTCGCACTGTCGCGAAACCAGCCATCAAATTCATGGCCCTTGTCGCAGATGAGGTCATACCTGATCATGCTGCTTAGTTAACCACTCCGCCACCAGACTTCAAGTTAAAGGGCCGGGCGTTCTTAAGGGCTGGTATCCGGCTGCGGTCACGTTTTACCAAATCCGCTTCCACATTAAAAACCAAAACCTCGGGCTCCGTTTCAAGTTCAGCAATAATTTCACCCCACGGGTTTACTGCTAAACTGTGGCCAAATGTGTGGCGGCCGCATTCGTGATGCCCGCCTTGTGCTGCCGCAAAAACAAAGCTCCCGGTCTCAATGGCCCGGGCCCGCAGCAATACGTGCCAATGGGCTTTTCCCGTGGGCACCGTAAACGCCGCCGGGACTGCTATGAATGAAGCACCCCCATTGGCCAGTGTGTTGTACAGCACCGGAAACCGCATGTCGTAGCAAATGCTAAGGCCGAGCTTGCCCCACGGCAGATCCGCCACCACAGCCTCGGCACCCGGCGCAAACGTATCCGACTCGCGGATGATTTCGCCACTTGGCAATTCCACGTCAAACAAATGAATCTTGTCATAGCGCGCTGCGATATTTCCCAGCGGCGAAAACAGCAGTGAACGGTTTACCAGCCGGGTGGGTGACGCCCGCAAGGCCAGTGACCCGATGTGCAGCCAAATGCCAAGTTCAGCAGCCAGGTTCGCAAACCCCGCAACTGATATGTCGTCAGCTTCCCCGCAGACCACGGCCTTGGTGCGCTCCTTGTCGGCTTCGATGATATTGGTAACTTCCGGCGTCAGCACATACTGTGCACCCTGTGCCGCAGCCTGCCGCACCATGGCACTTGCGTCGCTGAGATTGCGCGCCATGTCCACGCCTGAACGCATTTGGATGAGGCCCGCCCGGAAACTCACGATGTGGTCAGCAACCCGTCAAGGCGTCCGCGCCGTTCGAGCTCATGCAGGTCGTCGCTGCCACCCACATGGGTTTCACCGATGAA
>JANMKJ010000056.1:0-3112 GCA_031371945.1 Rhodobiaceae bacterium | reverse complement strand
AAGCCGCCGGACACTTCTTCCTGCATTTTAAATCCTACGGCCAGTCGTAGCAGCTCCCGGCTCATCGACGCCGGGGGCACAGTCCCGTAAAGTTGCTGCCATGTGCTGCGGAGTTCGGGAAGCCCGAGGTCCTCTAGGCCGAGGAGATTTGATTTCTGTGCGCTCACCTCCCGGCACCCCTCTCACCGACCAGGTAGTGCCGGATGCCGTCAACAACCTGGCTCGTCACGGCGTGCCCGAGCTTCTTCTTCAGCGTTCCCGACAGAAAGCCGCGAACGCTGTGGTCTTGCCAGCACGTGGCCGCCGCCAGTTCCTTGACTGTCGCACCCGTCGGTCGGCCCAGCAGCTCGATGATGATGTACGACTTGGATCCGGGGCGTGCGGTGTTGATGGGCACAACCGCTGCAGGCGGGGATTTGGGTTTCTTCGAGGGCTTGGCTGTGCCGGACTTCTTTGCTGACTTGCTCATGGTGGTGTCCTGTGTTCCGGAGCCCACAATCGGGTCTCCCACCACCCAAAGCCCGCAATCTGCGGGCTTCACCAGTCGCCCGGACGAATATCACCGTGCGAGCTTGTCCTGTCGCACACCAATGCGTCCTTTGCGGGCGAAGTCCAGTCAAAAGCCAGAGGATCCGTAGGCGGGCGGAGGTCTCCAGCCTTCAGGCTCATAACCTGAAGGTCGTCAGTTCAAATCTGGCTCCCGCAACCAAAAAAGGTCCGTGATCTCAAGTGGATTGCGGGCCTTTCCTTTTGAGGTGATGGGGCGGTTTGCACCAGCTTTGGAGTACTTCTTCAGAAACGGCCATCGGTGTCCCCTGGAATGTGGAATGTCCTCGCGGCCTATGCGAAGCTTGCTATTCATGATTTCAACCTTGAAGCATTGATGACCGGCCCTGTCACCATCGGCGATCTGCGGCGCACTGGCACGGATCTTGAAGTCGGCTGCACCAGGTGTTGGAACGTGCGTTACGTCGATCCTTTCGGCCTGCCATTTCACGGCAACATGGCAATGCCAGAAGCCTATAAGCGGATGAGATGTTCCCGCTGCGGTGAAAAAGCGGGCTATTCGAGGCCCGATGCCAGGATCGGCGGCGTAACCGGCCAATATCCCGGCTAGTCCAGATTCGCCTGCTCTGGGGCCTTGGTAGCCAAGGTTTTGTGTAATCAAGATTTTGATATATTTTGATTTTTTATCATGTTGAAGCAGTCTATCTCCGTCAACACCTGCTGCAGCTTTCTCACTTGTTTGTGATTTCGCTTATTCTGATGAACGATTCCGCGCAGCCGGAGTTGATAGTTCTGGGCAGTTAGGCCCAATGGAGACTCCAATCATGAAGACTTTTGTTTGTGCGGCTGCTGTGTTGACCCTGGCCTTGTCTGTTGCGGCTTCGGCCCAGGACACAATGATGAAGTGTGATGATGCCTCGATGATGAAGATGCAGACGGAAATGGATGCCATGAGCGATCCGGCCATGAAGGAAAAGAAAGACATGGCAATGAAGCACATGGATCTGGCTAAAGCCTCGATGAAGGAAGGCAAGATGGACGATTGCACCATGCATATGGGCGAAGCGTCTAAGGAAATGATGAAGAAGTAACGTTCTTTTCCAATTTGCGAATGGGGCGGTACCAGCTGCCCCATTTGGATTTTCCGTTGGGTTCACCGAAATTACTCTACCGGCAGATGCGCTGTTTACGGTGTGGGGAGAAGACGGATTCCCGGCAAGATGCTCGTGTCGGCGATGTGACCGCCCAATATCCGGGCTATGGACATTTAACCCACATATTTTAGGCTAACCCTCCGCTCGTTGAAACAATCTGAAACTCATTGCGGTTCGCGATGGTGCATCGCGGAAGCCCGCGCTGGTCCGACGCTTCCGCCGTTCGAAGATATCAGAGTGGGAATGGATCGCGCGCCCGGTCGATGGCGTCGCCGTCACCGCCGCCTACGTGATCATCCTGCGGAAGGAGTTCGAGCGCTGCGAACGAGCCTGGGGATTGTTCGACGCGAGCGCAGCGGACAGCGGCCCGAAGGCATCAACACAAGCCAAGCGCCAAGCCGGGCCGGGCGCGCCGCCCAAGCACGATTGGGACGCCTTCGCCGGCGCCATCGCTCAGGCCACGTGCACGATCACGGCATGCCAGTGAGCCAGGGCGAGTTGGTGCGCGATATGATGGATTGGTTCGCGGGCCGGGAAGATTTCCGGCCGCCCGACGAACGCACCGTGCGCCGGAAGGTGTCGGCGATCTGGAAGGAAATGACGTCCGGTTAGCGCTAAAAACTGGCGCCACCAGAATAACGTGTCACCCTCCCCATTTAACCTATATGTATCAATGACCGTTTTCCGCAGAAACAACGTCCTGATGATATTGGATCCATATGGACACGCCGACGTCATCGATGCGAGACTTGGCCCATCGGCTGCTGGCTGCGAGCCAGACCGGCGCCTATCCGCACGTCTCCGATGTGGCGGCGGTCATTCAAAGGTTGCGGATTTCCCTGTCAAAATTCGCCGGCGACGCCGGATTCGTTTCGCTCCTGCGGCGGGCTGTGGCGATGGCCAGCGCAGACGTTCCCTCGTTGCAAAACGTCAAGATCGGCATGGACGGGCGCCTGGATGGGGATGAACAAATCGGCGCGGAACTGGGCACCGGCGCGTTGGGGGGGGCGGCGGCGGTGGCAATCACAGCTCATCTGCTCGGCCTGCTCGTGGCCTTTATCGGTGAACCCCTCACGGTGCGGTTGCTACGCGAGTCATGGCCCGACACACACATATCATTCAAGAATCCCGAGGCTGACCAATGACCGCTCAAGGAAAAGAAACGCCACACGATCGCGTGAAGATCAAGCAACTGCCCACTGGCGTGCAGGGCCTTGATGAAATCCTCGGCGGCGGCCTGCCCGAGTACTCCTTCAACATCATCGCCGGCGCTCCCGGCTGCGGCAAGACCACGCTGGCGCATCAGATCATGTTTGCCAACGCCACGCCGGAGCGGCCGGCGATCTACTTCACGGTGCTCGGCGAGCCGGCCATGAAGATGCTCCGCTATCAGCAGCAGTATTCGTTCTTTGACGAAGCAAAGATGGAGGGAGCGATCCGCTTTGTCAATC
>JANMKJ010000029.1:0-4343 GCA_031371945.1 Rhodobiaceae bacterium | reverse complement strand
TTGCAATCTCGGTATGGGCACCGACTTCGGCACATGCTGGCATGCAGGAAATCCCAGTGCCAGCATCGGTGATTTATCCGGGTGACCAGATTGGTCAGGGATCGCTGCTGGACAAGGAATTTTCGGTGCCGGATGCGGCTGCGGCAAGCTATGTGCTGTCACGCAAGCAAATTGAGGGCATGTATGCAAAGCGCACTCTTTTACCCGGCAAGCCAATTCCACTGTCTTATCTCAAGTTCAAGGAAAACGTCGTTCAAGGTGTTTTGACGCGGGCCATTTTTGAGAAGAACGGCTTGCAGATATCAACTTTCCTCATCCCACTGCAATCGGGTTCCACGGGTGAACTGATCGATGCGCGAAATCCAGAGTATGGACGCACCGTAAAGGCACTGGTGAGAGCCGATGGCTCGCTGCAGGTCGGTGGGCTATGAAGCTTCTCATAATTCTGCTGGCATTGCTTTTCAGCACTGCTACCGCATCCGCCACCTCGCGCATCAAGGACATAACCTCCATCCAGGGTTTGAGGGACAACCAGCTCGTGGGTTACGGGCTGGTGATGGGTTTGCAGGCAACCGGCGACAGCCTGCGGAATTCGCCGTTCACAGACCAATCCATCCGCTCCATGCTTGACCGGCTTGGTGTGAATGTAGCGGCGGGTTCGGTTAAATCCAAGAATGTTGCAGCAGTGGTCGTTACCGCAACCCTGCCACCCTTTGTCAGCAAGGGTGAGCGTATTGATGTGACGATTTCTTCGATTGGTGATGCAAGTTCACTGGCGGGTGGTCAGCTTGTCATGACACCCCTGCTGGCGGCTGATGGCCAAGCCTATGCGGTGGCACAAGGGCCCATTTCCATATCGGCATTTTCTGCTTCAGGCGATGCCGAGAAACTGTCTGAAGGCGTGCCAACGGCGGGTCGCATTGCCAATGGCGCCATCATCGAGCGTGAGCTTGAAGGCGAATTCAATTCACTGACCAGTATTGTGCTGCAGATACGCAACCCAGATTTTGCCACGGCCGTCGGCATATCGGACAAGATCAACGCCTACTCGAAGAAAAGATTTGGCGAATCCATCGCGGCTGAACAGGATTTTCGTACCGTTTTCGTAAAGCTGCCGAAAAAGATGACGGCTTCGCGCCTCACGGCTGAACTGGGCGAGCTGGAGGTCGAACCAGATAGTCCGGCGCGTATCGTCGTGGATGAAAAGAGCGGCACCATTGTCATTGGTGACAAGGTCAAGCTTTCCACCATTGCCGTCACCCATGGGAACCTGACGGTGCGCATCACCGAAAGCCCTTCCGTTTCCCAGCCGGCACCGCACAGCAAGGGTGAAACCAAGGTTGTTCCAGAAACCGAAATCACCGCCAATCAAACGGGCGGGCAATTGGCCATCATCGTGGGGCCAAACCTGGAGACCCTGGTCGATGGCCTCAACCAGATTGGCCTGAAGCCCACGGGAATCATTGCAATTCTCCAGGCGATCAAAACAGCAGGTGCCCTGCAAGGTGAATTGGTGGTGCAATGAAAAATTTCCCTAAGATCCATGCAATGATCATTACCGCAACACTTGCGATGGCGGGCGTTACCCATGCGTCAGAAACAAAAAGCCCTGGCCACGAGGAAGCAGTTCCCGTGCCGGGAGCGGAACTGGTCGCACCAGTAAGTCCAAAGCAGGCCTATCCCGTTGTCCCGCCTGATGATTATTGCGCCAATATTTCAAATCTGGCGGCAGATGCCCGTTATGCCTTGCAGAAGAAAACGCTGGAAGACCTGCAAAAGCAGATCGACCAGAAACTCACGCTGCTGGAAGCAACGCGGGCCGAGAATCAGGCCTTCTTGAAAATGAAGGATGATGCTGCCAAGGATTCGCAAAAGGGTCTGGTCGACATATTCGCCAAGATGAAGCCTGACGTGGCAGCGGCACAATTTGAAATCCTCGACGTGTCAACCTCGGCATCGATCCTCAAGCAGTTGAACGCGCGGGTTGCCAGCACAATTCTCAATGAAATGAAGGCGCCGATAGCGGCAGCGATTACGATTAAAATGGCAGAGCCGGTGGGCGAACTGAAGTCGGGTGACGGTACATGAAAATCTGGGTTGTTCTGATTGCTTTTATGATGTGTTTGAGTGGATGTGGGCACCAGTTTGATGAACTTGCCAGTGCCCCCAAGCTATCACCCGTGGGATCGGGACTTACCGACAACAGTACGGGTGATGTGGCGCAAGTCTATCCGGTGTCGCAGGAGGCTCAATCAACCTGGATCGGCGGTTCGGCGGATTTCTTCCGCGACCGGCGCGCCCATAACGTAGGCGACATTCTCACGGTGGAAATTTCAATCAATGACAAGGCTGCTTTGAGCAACAATTCCAACCTGTCGCGCAAATCAAGTGCCGATGCAGATCTTGGCCTCACCTATGACGTCATGGGCGTGGTAGGGGCCAATACCAATGCCAAGGGCGACATCAATTCGAACTCGGCATCGTCGGGGCAGGGCACCACGGCGCGGTCTGAAAAGATTGAACTTTCTGTTGCCGCCGTTGTCACCCAGGTGCTGGGGAATGGATACCTTGTGATCAAGGGTACGCAGGAAATCCAGGTCAATTATGAAGCCCGGCTGCTCAGCATTTCAGGAATTGTCCACCCCCGCAACATTGGTGAAGACGGCACGGTAGCCTACGACAAGATTGCGGAGGCGCGTATTTCATACGGTGGGAACGGAGCAATTGCCGAAGTTCAGCGACCCGGCTGGGGACACCGGCTGTGGAACAAGTTCACGCCATTCTAGAAGGATTTTGGGACGTCAGTGGCAAAGGACAAGGACAAAGACAAGGAGAGTTTGGTTGAAGGTGAGAAGCCTGCAAAAGCGGCCAAGCCCTCGATCATGGCTGTCATCCTGCCAGTCCTGCTCCTCTCCCTCATCGCCGCCGGCGGGGGCTTTGCCGTGGCCACCGTGCTGGGTTCGCAACCTGCGGCCGTGACGCAACCGGCGGCATCGGGTGAAACTGGCGAACATCCGGCAACCTCGGGGGAGCATGCCGGAACGGGAACCATTGTGCGGCAATTGGCACCGATCATCACCAATCTGTCGTCGCCCAAGGACACATGGATCAGGCTTGAGGTGGCAATTGTCATCAATCCGGAAGCGCAGGCTGATCAAGACATGGTTGCCGTAAGGTCCAGCGACCAAATATTGACAATGCTTCGAACCGTTTCCCTTTCGCAGATTGAAGGACCAAGTGCATTCCTGCATTTCAAGGAGGATATTAACGATCTGTTGCGTGAAAATTCAGACAATAAGGTTTCTCAGGTGCTTATCAGCTCGATGGTCGTCGAATGAAGCGGATCCTGGCATTTGGCATTTTCTTGCTGCTGATTGCAAATTCGGCTGCGGCACAGGTTCCGCAGCTTCAGGATTTGCTGCCGCAGGGTGATGCGCCGGCAAGCGGCAAGATCATCCAATACGTTTTGCTGCTGACGGTGCTTTCGGTCGCGCCCAGCATTTTGGTGATGGTTACAAGTTTCACGCGGTTTATCGTGGCGTTCTCATTCCTCAGGTCGGCACTTGGCATGCAAAGCACCCCGGCCAACCTGGTAATCACCAGCCTGGCATTGTTCCTGACCTTTTTCGTGATGGCTCCGACCTTCGACAAGGCCTGGAAAGAAGGACTGCAGCCGCTCGTTGAAAACAAGATCACCGAAACCGTAGCCTTTGAAAAAATCACGGACCCGTTTCGCCAGTTCATGCTCGGCCAGGTGCGGGAAAAAGACTTTGTGATGTTCAAGGAACTGGCGGACCAGAAGTTTGGCGCCCCTGCGGATCCTACAAAGGTGGAACTTCGTGTTCTGGTTCCAGCTTTCATGATTTCTGAATTGCGCCGCGGTTTTGAAATCGGCTTTCTGATTTCGCTGCCATTTCTGATCATTGACCTCATTGTTGCAACCATTACCATGTCAATGGGCATGATGATGCTGCCGCCTACGGTTATTTCATTGCCCTTCAAGGTTCTGTTCTTCGTCCTGATCGACGGGTGGAGCATGCTAGCGGGAAGCCTGATCAAGTCATTTTCCTGATTGTGGATTACGTCTGGAACGAAGTTGTGAGTGTGTGTGAGTTGATAGTGGAGGGGAGTTGTTCTTCCCAGGTATTATGCCGATCCGCTATTCCGGTTCAACTCCGGCATGTCTTGAAAAAACACACACAGTCGAAGGACAAAATTTATCATGGCTAGCATTCTCACCAACGTTTCGGCAATGACAGCATTGCAGAGTCTCAACAAGACCAACATGGCACTGGAAGCCACGCAGCGGCAGATTTCAACGGGTTACCGGGTGGGAACTGCGG
>JANMKJ010000014.1:0-4010 GCA_031371945.1 Rhodobiaceae bacterium | reverse complement strand
GGTACGTTCTCAATTATACCGCGTGGGGAAGACGCCTTTACGCCGTGGGAGATGACCCGGATGCGGCTGATCTTTCAGGTGTTCCGGTCAAGCGGATGCTGCTTACGGTCTATACACTTTCAGGGTTGATTTGCGGCCTTGCCGGCTGGGTACTCATTGGCCGTATTGGCTCGGTGTCACCAACATCGGGTGAATTTGCCAATATTGAATCCATCACGGCCGTGGTGATTGGCGGTATTTCGCTCTTCGGTGGCCGCGGCTCCATTCTCGGCATGATCTTCGGTGCACTTATCGTGGGTGTGTTTTCACTCGGTTTGCGCCTCTTCGGTGCTGATGCGCAATGGACCTATCTCCTGATCGGTGTGTTGATTGTTGGTGCTGTTGCCGTTGATCAATGGATCAGAAAGGTTGCGGGGTAAGATCATGGCCAAGAAAACAGTCAAGAAAGTCGCCCCGAAGGCCCGCAAGGCCGCTGCTGCGAAAGCTTCCGTGGCCGAGGTGAAACCTAAGTCCATGGCTGCGAAAGCCGAAACGCGCGAACCAATCCTCACGGTGCGGGGCCTAGTCAAGCGCTATGGCCGGGTCACCGCCCTCGATAATGCCGATTTCGACCTTTATCCCGGTGAAATCCTGGCGGTGATCGGCGACAACGGAGCGGGCAAGTCAAGCCTCATCAAAGCCATCAGCGGAGCCATCTTGCCCGATGAGGGCGAGATCAAGCTGAATGGCAAGACGCTCAATTTCAAGTCGCCCATGGAAGCGCGGGTTGCCGGCATTGAAACGGTCTACCAGAACCTGGCGCTTTCTCCTGCACTCTCCATTGCAGACAACATGTTTCTAGGCCGCGAAATCCGCAAACCCGGAATTCTCGGCTCCTTCTTCCGCATGCTGGATCGCACCCAGATGGAAAAGCGCGCCCGGGCCAAGTTAACGGAACTTGGGCTGATGACCATCCAGAACATTTCCCAGGCGGTCGAAACCCTCTCGGGCGGACAGCGGCAGGGCGTTGCCGTGGCCCGCGCGGCAGCGTTTGGCTCAAAAGTCATCATCATGGATGAACCAACAGCGGCCCTTGGCGTGAAAGAGTCACGCCGGGTGCTTGAGCTTATCCTGGACGTGAAGCGGCGGGGCCTGCCCATCGTTCTGATTTCACACAACATGCCGCATGTATTTGAAGTGGCGGACCGCATTCACATCCACCGCTTGGGCAGGCGGCTATGCGTGATCGATCCCAAAGAATATACGATGTCGGACGCCGTTGCCTTCATGACAGGTGCCAAGGAGCCCCCCAAGGAATTGCTGGCGGCTTGACCATGGCAGATGTTGCGGGCCTTGCCCAAACGCTGCGCGACAAGTCGGCGGGCAGCAAACGCTATATGGTTGGCATCACCGGCGCACCCGCATCGGGCAAATCCACCCTTGCCGAGAATTTGCGCGATGCGTTGATCGCACTTGGCGAAACGGCAATCGTCGTTCCCATGGATGGATTTCATTACGATGACGTCATACTCAATGCCCGGGGCCATCGCTCACGCAAGGGTGCACCCTATACATTCGATGCGCGAGGTTTCGAGAATTTGCTGAGACGCATCCGCTCCGGCGAGACGGATATTGCCATTCCGGTGTTTGATCGCAGCATGGAGCTTGCCCGGGCGGGCGCTGATATTGTTGACGACAAGGCCAAGTTCATCGTGATTGAGGGTAACTATCTGTTGCTCAAGGAGCCACCGTGGAACAATCTGCGCAACCTGTTTGATTTCACCGTCTACCTCAAGGTTTCAATGGAGGAACTCGAACAGCGCTTGATCAAGCGCTGGCTCGATCTGGGTTTTGACATGGCTTACGCCACGGCATGGATTGCCTCCAATGATATCCACAATATCCGCCATGTGATCGACAATAGTGGCACTGCCGACTACACCATTTCGAACCAATAGCAGCCGATTAGCGCAGCACCTTGAATGCATGGAACCAGTCGTTGCTGGCGAAACCTGGAATGCACCACAGCATGCACAGTGGTTCAATTGCACGGGCGGCCTCGGCACCACCCATGTCCTCGACTTCCCAGCCGAACTGGTCAAGGATAGTTGCAACGGTTTTCTTGGCCCCAGCGTCATTCCCAGCAATGAACATGGATGGCTTGCCTCCTTTAAACTGCGGGTTCACCATCGCCGCTGAGCCCACCGAATTGAAGGCTTTGACGAAATGTGCTCCGGCAAACTTCCGCTGCAGCTGCTCCATGAGACTTTCATCGAGGGTCGTAAAGTATTTGAGTACGCCTTTTTCCGGCGGTGCGTCGGTAATTGGGTTTGTAACATCGATGACAGTTTTGCCCGCAAGATTGGGGGCGCCAGCGTTTTCAAGCGCCTTTTGGGCAACTGTGCCCTTGACCGCAAGGACAATGACCTCGCCAAATTTGGCGGCATCTGCAACAGCGGCAATTTTGGCCTGGGGATTGGCCTTGGCGAAGTCGGCAAGGTTTGACTTCTCGCGGGTGCCCAGGGTTACCTCATGACCGTGTTTTATAAAGCCAGAAGCCAGGGTCTGGGCCACGGAACCTGAACCTACGATACCGATTTTCATATTTGTAACTCCAAATGTTTCATTTACACTTGGCATTTGGGTTGGACTGTAGGTGTTTACAAGGTACTGTTTCGTGCTTCATAGGCGAGTTTGCTGAATTCCTTTCGCAGCGCATCGGCCGTAAAAACCGGGTTTGCGAAATCGAGGCGCAGGCTTTGATCATTGAGCCCAAGGTTGCAGCCATCGGGATCAATTGCCGTGACCTGCCAGTCACCGGGGTGCGCCCGCAAGATTCGCGTGGCATAGAGATGAATGGCATCAGCGTGATCATGGTTCAGATGTTCGATGGCTGAGTGTTCAAGTGCGGCGAACTCGTCTGCTGCCGGGAACACGGTTTCCGGTTCATGGGTTTCAATGCGACCAAACCCTGCAATCCCATGAACAATCGTGGGTGACATGACCCAGAAGGAAAAATCGGCAAATTCGGCATAAAGTCTGGCCAGGGGGTGATGGGTCAGGTAACGGCGATGCACGTCTACATCACCGCTCTGCGCAAGCCGTCCCAACACTGTCACGCGGGGGCCCACCAATGCGTCACCACCTTCAGGCAATTCGGCAACCAGGACGCTCGCCCTCCCATCGGCCAAAAGATTTTGGGTGTGCCAGGCAAGTTTTGACAGGAGCAGGACAGGATTTCCCATCCTGTCGGTAGCGATGTTGGCAAGTGAGCCGTAGGGCGTTCCATCATCCTTACTTAAAGTTGAAAGTGTGCAGGTTTTAGCCCGGCGCAATATTTGCCGCATGGCAGTGCCGGAAAACCTGTTTTCCTCCAATTTATCTTGTTTTTTCATTGGTTTATATGCACCCCTAGCGTACCTGCCACAATTTGTTCTAGTTTCACCCTTAGACGCGGCGACAGGACTAACACGGGATGAACAAGAAAATGGCAATGATTGCATTGGTCGACGATGATCGCAATATCCTCACTTCGGTGGGCATGGCGCTAGAAGCTGAAGGCTATTCAGTACAAAAATATAACGATGGCGCTGCAGCACTTCAAGGACTGCAGGACACGCCGCCCGACATGGCCATTTTTGACATCAAGATGCCACGCATGGATGGCATGGAGTTGCTGCGCCGCATTCGCCAAAAAACCGACCTGCCCGTCATTTTCCTCACCTCAAAGGATGATGAGATTGATGAACTTTTCGGCCTCAAGATGGGCGCCGATGACTTTATCAAGAAACCATTTTCGCAGCGCCTGCTGGTGGAACGCGTTAAAGCTGTTTTGCGGCGGGCCAGTGCGCGCGATGGCACGGCGCCCCCTACTGACGCTGCTAAGGTCATTGAGCGCGGCAAGCTTTCGATGGACCCGGACCGTCATTCCTGCACCTGGGATACAAAGCCTGTGACTTTAACAGTGACCGAATTCCTCATCCTGCAATCACTGGCGCAAAGGCCAGGCATCGTGAAAAGCCGTGATGCAT
>JANMKJ010000004.1:0-13182 GCA_031371945.1 Rhodobiaceae bacterium | reverse complement strand
GAAATTCTATCGAGGATTTGGGGCTGCAGGATGTAACGACCCGAGATAACTGAATTTGATGGAGCAGTTCCACTCTTGGGCTTTTCAACCATTTGATTTATCTGCAATCCGTTGCCCATTTGAGGAGCAAAGCCAACGACTCCGTAATGGTGGACGTCGTCCCACGATACCTCTTCCACTGCCACGACATTTCCCCCGCCCTGCTCATCGTAAACTTGCATCATCTGCTTGAGGCAGCCCGGCGATGATTTCATCACCATATCTGGAAGAAGCAGCGCAAACGGTTCATCGCCGATGAGTTTGCGCGCGCACCATACTGCGTGACCAAGGCCTAATGGTTCCTGCTGGCGTGTGAAACTTGTTTGGCCCGCACCGAGTAGGTCGCGGTCGAGTTGATCCATGGCTTCATGCTTGCCGCGCTTGCGCAAGGTCGATTCCAATTCATATTGCCTGTCAAAATGATCCTCAATCGCACCTTTGTTTCGACCGGTCACGAATATGAAATGCTCGATTCCGGCTTCGCGCGCCTCGTCAACCGCCATTTGGATCACAGGACGATCAACGATTGTTAGCATTTCCTTTGGAATAGCCTTGGTCGCCGGTAAAAACCTCGTTCCAAGTCCCGCTACAGGAAACACGGCTTTCTTTATCTTATCGGGCATGAGTTATCCTTAAGTCGATAAGTCAACGCTTGATTCAAGGAATTGTTCCGGAAGCCTAGCTTTTGAAAGCGACCGACATATTAGACTTGAAGACGACCGTTTCGTTTGCAACGCTAGTAACAGGCGGCGCCGACATTGAAGGCATGAGACCATTGAGTAAACCAGCAACCGGTGTCAAAAACAGCATTAATGCTGCCAAAACAACTGGTTGAACTATTTTACGTATTGCTATTGCTGAGGTATTTGAATGAATGTGGGCCATCATACTGATATAAACGTAAGCTGATGTCCATGGTTCCATTCACAATGTCGTTATCGCCCCGACGCGGATTTTGCCTTAGCTAGCCGTTTTAGCTTTTTCAAGGTCTTGAGTGTGAGTACGACCTTGCACGTCAGCCCTTCGGGCTCGAATATGCTCTCGATTGTGGCTCCAGCGAGGCTTTTTTCAATAAGAGTTGATCCGAAACCACGAGGTCCCTGGGAGGTTATTTTAGGACCGCCACGCTCTCGCCAGGTGAGAATGATTTTAACGCTTGCATCGGGGTTACGTTCGGTACGCCAAATAATCTGAATGTTACCTTCGGGGACAGACAACGCACCGTACTTCAAGGCGTTGGTCGCGAGTTCATTAAAGAGCAGGCCAAACGGAGCGGCATACTCGGCGGGAAGGTTCACTTCGGGACCCGTAATTTCAACCCGGTTGTCCTCATTCAAAACATATGCCGCCAATTGGTGTTCTATCAATGTGCCCAGTTCCGCACCTTTCCAGTCATTGGCGGTCAGCACATCCTGGGCCGCGGCAAGGCTATGAAGCCTCCCGGAAAAAGCATCGGCAAAATCCTTAGGATTTCGTGATGTGCGCAATGTGGAGCGCAGTATGCCCTGGAGAACGGCAAACGAATTCTTGATGCGATGAGCGAGTTCCCGCGTCATCAGACGCTGCCTGGACTGCCATTCGACCCGGTCACTAATATCATGGATTGCAACGGAAATTGACATGACAGATCCGTCTGGCGCTTTTACAGGGGCAAGCGCCACAGATACATCAATATGCGTGCCATCTTTTCGCAAGCGCCGAGCATCATAAGGACCAACAGTTTCGTTGCTGTGGGTGCGACGCATGAGGTCGCGCTGCTCCTCGTGTTTTGAGGGATCGGCAAGAATGCTCACGTGCTTGCCGATGATTTCAGCTGCCGTATAGCCAAACAGCCGTTCTGCAGCGGGATTCCAGGTTTCAACAACACCTTCCAGCGTGATGCCGAACAATGCGTCGTGGGACGCAACGGCCACTGCAGCCATGCGCGCCGTATAGGATTCTGCCGCCCGGCGCTGACTGACGTCATGATTGGTCTCAAGAACCAACATCTCACCATCGCTTACAATCGCCTGGTGCCGGCTTTCGACGAAGACCCGGCGCCCATCCTTGGCGCGGTGCTCCAGTTCACCCGTCCAGCTTTGCCCCACCTTCAATATTTCAATGATTTCATCATGCGGCAAGGGAGAGATTGTCTGGAGCAGCTTATGGCTTAGCTGGCCCATGGCTTCTTGGCGGGTGAAACCGTAGAGTTGTTCAGCCCCCTTGTTCCATTCGACTATGCCATTGAGAGGATGCCAGACAAAGATTGGCTCGAATGACAAGTCAATCAAGCTTGCCTGCCGGGTGATCGAGGCTTCAACCTTCTTTTGTGCTGAAATATCAACGGTTGCGCCAGCAATCCGTTTAATTTTGCCATAAGTGTCTCTGATGACACGACCTGAGTCCAACACCCACACGTAGTGACCGGATTTGTGTCGAATGCGGTATTCCAAAGTATACTTGT
The DNA here is from genome assembly GCA_031371945.1 of Rhodobiaceae bacterium. GTDB lineage: Bacteria > Pseudomonadota > Alphaproteobacteria > Rhizobiales > Aestuariivirgaceae > Aestuariivirga. The sequence continues at coordinate 10,700 of JANMKJ010000004.1, read as the reverse complement.
CATCGGCCTGGACATAATCGGCATAGACAAGAGAGGCTATTCGCTTTTCATCATCGGGGTGTCGGAGTGTTGCCCAGCCTTGAATCCCATCGCCAATCTCATCAGGTAACCAGCCCAGCATTCTGGTCAAACCGCCACTTCGCCAGATCTTGTTGGATGCGACATCCCAATCATAAATCAGTACGCCAGCCGCCTCTTCTGCGGTTCTCAATCGTTCAGCGCTTAAGCGCAGTTCAGTTTCTGCCAATACCTGGTTGGTAATATTTTCCGTTGTACCAAAGGTGCGTTCGATAACTCCCTTCTCATTTCGGATAATCGTACCCTTGATCTGCCAATGCTGTCTTGTGGCGTCGTTACCCCTGAATTTCAGGAAATACCTGCCTTCGCCCCGTTCGGCCGCCATGGTAAATTCGCTATGGATGCGTGACTGATCCTCGGGACGCGCGAAAAAAGACAATTGTAACGGATTTGCAGGAAGGTCGTCAGGAGAACACCCGATGATCCGGGCGGCATTCGGTCCCCAATTCAGTGTATTAGATAATAGATCAATTTCCCAGGCAAACATGTCTGCAGCCTCGGTTGCGAGTCGCAGTCGCTCTTCACTTTCAATGACGTTCGCCAACGGTGCCGGCGAATGTGGTGGGGGCTGGCTGTTCACGCGTAAACGAATCCCACGACCTATTTCCTCGTTAATACAGGCATATCGCCCCACCAAACGCATTGCTTAGAGTTTTGTTCCAAATTATCATACCAATCGGACCGGTTGAAATATCATGGTTAACTACTGGATGCCGAGCAACACAGGCCGTTTAGCCTTTCACGTGCTTGTGGGTAACTGAGACAATCGTACCGCTGGTGCTGCTGTTTATATCCACTTCACCACCCAGTTGTTGCGCCAGCGCCTTTACCAACGTGGTGCCAAGTCCTGACAATTTCTTGGCCGGCTTATCCTGCATGCCAATACCGTCATCTGCTACCGAAAGCTTCCAGTCCTTGCCATTTGTTTGATAGGCCACCGTCACGGTGCCGGACCGGGATATTTCGGGAAATGCGTATTTCAGTGCGTTGATTGCCAATTCGGTGACAATCAAACCTACGCTCACTGCCTGTTCTGATGGAATTGCGCCAGCATCTGCATGGACTTTTATGGAAACCCTGCTGCCTTCACCGATCATTGATCCTGTCAAGGTTTCACATAAGGTAGAAAGATACGTCCCCACTTCAACATGCTCGCCAATTCCAGACGCTTTGAGATGCTGCTGCAGGGAAGCAATAGACATCACACGGCGATGAGCATCTTCGAGATGACCTCGCGTCTCGACGGAGTGTACAGACCTGGCTTTCAACATCAGAATGCTGCCAACAATTTGCAGGCTGTTCGCAACACGATGGCTCATCTCGGCAAGGAGCATGTCCTTTTGCTCACTCATAGTAACAAGCAAGCGTTCAGCTGCGCGTCGATCGGTTATATCTTCAATCGCCAACAGCAATGTCGTGTTGGCATCACCCTCATAAAAGACTTTCCGGGCGTTAAGCAGCATGGTCTTTTGACCAATTACCGGGAACATTTGTTCGATCTCAAAATTATCCATGACGCCGTGTTCGGGGACTATGCGCTCAAGCAACAGGCGAAGAGCGGCATTATTCCAGGCGCCGGTTCCCAATTCATAAACCATTCGACCAATTGTTTCGTCAGGTGTTGTCCGGAAGGTGGCATAAAATGACCGGCTTGCGGCAACGACGCGCAAATTGCCATCGAGTACCAGAAGCGATTCCCGAACTGTGTCTACCATGGCGTGAGCCAAGGTACGTCCGTCTGTGATTTTATCCATGATTTCCTTGGGAAACAGCAGTAATTTTGACGATGCAAAAACAGTGCGCGTTATTGCCAAAATAAGCAAAATTATAATTCCTGCCTCAACTTTTTCGGCGCTGGAACAAATATTGTGCCTGCGCGTTTAAGTCCGCGAACACGTCTAATTATTGGAGAACTAAAATCATGGCCAAGAGCAAAGGCACCCCAAATGGATCATATCGTATTGTTGATGACGTCATGGCACTTGCAGGTTCACTTTTGCGCAGCCGCAAGGAACTTGGTGCGGAAAAGCTGAAATCCCTGGCCGAAGCGACGCGCGCCTATGCCGTTTCACTGACTGACCTGCCTACACTCCGCGCTCATGCGACAACGGCTTCCGAAAGCATTGAGAGCCTGTCGGACTATGTTATGCACACGGAAATAGAAAGCATGGTAGCGGATGCCCGCAATTTTGCCGGCCGACATCCCTATGCAGCCCTTGGAGTTACAATTGCAGCCGGACTTGTCGTCAGCCAACTGATGCGTCCCGTGGCCTCAGACGCAACCTCGAAACCTCGGCGCAGCACGGCGAAAAAGAAAACCAAGACGATGGCCCGATCTCGCCGGACAGTAAATGGGTCGGCACAGGCCCATGCCTAAACGTGACGACGGGCAGGTGGATTTGCCAATTCTGATCAAGCAATTGGCAGGAGATGGTGCGCGAGTGGCCGAGGCGGAAATCGCCTTGGCCCGGGCGGAAGTTGCCATCATCATGCGCCGCTACGCAGCGGGCGTTGCTGTGGGAACGTGTGCTTTCACCGTGGCTATCACCGCGTTTGTCATTTTGGCCCAGGCGGGTGCACTCGCGCTCGTCCCATACGTAGTCAACCCGGTCTATGCCTACCTGAGCGTTGCCCTATTGCTGGGAGCTTTCACCATCATCCTGTCGCTGGTGGCAGCACATATGTTCTTACGCAAGCACGTGCCGGTGGGTACGATACTGAGTTGGCTGATTGGCAAGGGTGAACCGAAATGAACTCGTTGCACGCTCACGAAAAGGCTGTTCGCGAAAGCCGTGCGGCGTTTGCCAAAACCTTTGGCGAAATCAGGTCGCGTACACAGTTTCCCGCAATTACGCACGAGGCATTGAGCCTTCTGAATCTGCGCGGGAAAGGTTCGCCATTGCTAGTTGCGGGTGCCGCGGCTGGCATTGCCTGGATCTTTGGAAAATTTATCAAGAGGCGAAAAGCCCGTTCAGTTAATGCAACGAAACTTCAAACAATCAAATAGGAGCACTATCATGAAAACCAATACACAAACATCCACCGGGAACAAAGCCCCTGTCGTAAAGTCCTTGCGTGCGACCAAACGCAAGGTTTCTACCGCCGCCAAGCGTACGTCGCGGGCGGCAGGCAAGCTGTCATCCAGGTCCAAAACCACCATGGCAGGCTATAGCGAACAAGGGCAACAGTTGATCGAACGTGGCAAGGCTGCCTTTCGCGATGCGTCGACTTGGGCCGGTGACAAGGCTAGCGGCCTACCGAAGGCCGCCCGCAATATGAACCTTCCCGATCCAAAAGCGGTGCAAACTTTGATGCATGAAAAGCCTTTGTTTGTCGGAGCCTTGGGCCTGGGCGTTGGCGTTGTTATTGGTGCACTGCTTCCTTCAATGGGTACAAAGGCAAAACCAGCGCGACGCAAATAGCGTCCACAACAAAGGAGATTTGAAGATGCGCAGCATATTGCTCTGGGCAGTTGGAATTCCCATTCCCATTATTATACTGCTCTGGATTTTCAAGGTAATATAATACTGAACCTTGCCGCCCGTCGTGGGGTTACTCTCGGCGGGCGGCAATGTATTTCATCGCCCATCAATCAGCAAAAATAATCGCGGGCCAAAGACCCGCGATTTTTTCAGGACAAACTGCGCTAGGATGCTTTAACGGCTGGTAGTTTCCCTAGATTCTACCAGTGGCAACCAACACAACGACAATCAAGAGAATAAGGCCCAGTCCACCGGAGGGTCCATATCCCCAATTGGCACTATGACCCCAACTGGGCAATGCACCAATGAGGATAAGAATAAGGATGACGATAAGAATTGTGCTGAGCATGATAGTCTCCTGATATTTCCCCCACGTTAATTTAGGGGACAGGCATTAACGCCGCAGATGACAATTAGTTCCGATGGGCGTTAAGCAGAATGGCTTCAGAGCTCGCGTCTGGTCCAAACTTTTCATCTACGCCTATTTCCAAAAGCACGGTGAGCCTGGCACGGGCACGGTTCACGCGGCTCTTGATTGTGCCAACGGCCACACCGCAGATTTCTGCTGCTTCCTCGTAGGAAAATCCCGAAGCGCCGACGAGGATTATTGCTTCTCGCTGGTCTTCCGGTAGTTTGTCGAGGGCCCCTTTCAGATCGGACATGTCCAAGTGGCCATCCTGCTCAGCGTGAACGGCAACCTTGCTGGAATAAAAACCGTCGGCATCTTCAACTTCACGCTTGCGTTTGCGGAGCTGGGTATAAAATTCATTGCGCAAGATGGTGTAAAGCCAAGCCTTGAGGTTTGTGCCCTCCTCGAAACTATCATGGTGTTTCCACGCTTTCATAAGGGTTTCCTGAACCAGGTCATCGGCCCGGTCGCTACGTGATGTCAACGAAAGGCCAAAGGCACGCAAGCCTGGAATAGCGGCAATGATCTGTTCGCGAAATTGGGACGAAATATCCATAGTTCGCCTTCTCAGCCTGACTTCTTAGGTGAACTGGCTTCCTCAAGCTGGGCGAGCAGGTCAAGGAAACGGTCGGGTACGGGCTGTTCTGCAACGGAATTGTAATAATTTCGAAGACGCTGCCCGATAAGGTCGGAAACTTCAGGTTTGGCTGGTGTTGAGGTCATTTTATGAGTGCTTTTGCCAGGCTGTTTTGCCTTACCCTTCTTCTTCTCGTTATCAACCATAAGTCACCTTAACCAGAGGGCAGCTCACACTTTGCGGATGCCAATGCCGCATTGTGGATGGCACGAACAGTCTAAACAATGCCAAATTGAAAGAAAGGTTCCAACGTTTGAAAATATTCTTGGCGAATTTGGAACAAACGCTCAAAACAGGCGTTAAGTAACCGGATGTTTTGCGCCAGAATTGGCCAAATATCTGATAGTAAACATTAATTGGGGAACCGCATGAAACTTGCAGCAAATATAGCTCCTCACTTGCCGTTTTTGCGGCGCTTTTCAAGGGCGTTGACGGGGAGCCAGAACAGCGGCGATGCCTATGTGGCCGCGATGCTTGAAGCACTCATAGCGGATCCTTCGAGTTTTGACCTGGAACCCAGCGTGCGTATTTCGCTCTATCGCACCTATTGCCGGTTGTGGGAGTCCGTTTCATTGAACCTTAAGAAACCTGAGGATGAGGTGACATGGGAAGCCACGGCGCAACGTCAGCTCGCCAACATTGCACCCAACGCCCGCGAAGCTTTTTTGCTGATGGCCATTGAAGGATTCAGCAAGCAGGAAATTGGTATCATCCTTGCAAAAAAGCCGAATGAAGTTGCAGTATTGCTCGATGAAGCTTCGAAGACGATTGTCAATCAGGTGGCGACTGATGTGATGATCATAGAAGATGAGCCGATCATCGCGATGGATCTGGAGGCATTGCTCGAAAGTCTTGGCCACAAAGTGACGGGTATTGCGCGTACTGAGAAGGAAGCCATCCATCTTGCCTCCAGCAAGCGTCCTGGTTTGGTGCTTGCAGACATCCAGTTAGCAGACGGCAGTTCGGGAATTGACGCAGTCAACAAAATACTTCTCAACATCACGGTGCCCGTTATTTTCATAACGGCTTTCCCCGAACGCCTGTTGACCGGCGAAAAGCCAGAGCCCGCATTTCTTATAACCAAGCCTTTCATGCCTGACATGGTGAAAGCTGTGGTGAGTCAGGCTCTTTTCTTCGACACCAAGGTTCAGGTTCCAGCCTAGTTGGAACTAAACGCTGCGCTTTGCGTTCACTCAGCCTGTCAGGCATTCGGGCCTGTCGCAAATTAATAATTGGAGGCTGTAATGAACTGGGACCGTGTAAAAGGCAATTGGAAAGAAGTTCAGGGTCAAGCAAAGCAGCAGTGGGGCAAACTCACTGATGACGACCTGACCGTGATCGAAGGCCGCCGCGAAGAACTCGAAGGCACCCTGCAGAAGCGTTATGGATATGCCAAGGATAAGGTAAAAGCCGAAGTCGACACGTGGCTAGGAAAAATGTGACCGGTGAACCTGTTGGATCAAGTGAAAGAGGCTAGCATGTTTACTGCCAAGGACTACGACAAGGCGCTGGTGACCCCTTCGCAAATATTTGAGCTGCCGATGGAAGTGGTCAATACGGACTCACTTACCACTACGCAAAAACTCAAGGTGCTGAAGCGTTGGGAAGCGGATGCTCTTGATTTGCAGGTGGCGGCCAGTGAGAGCATGACAGGCGGCGAACTTTCACGACTGGATGATGTGCGCAAGGCTATTCATGCTCTGTGTGATCGTGAAAACATCGACGAAACCGGCAGCGATCTTCACTAAACTCAAGCTTCACCAGGAAGGCGGGACCGCAAGTTCCGCCTTTCCTATTTTTGCACTTCATTCGACGGTGTATTGCGCAATCTCAAGGCGTTTCCAATTACACTCACCGATGAGAGTGCCATGGCAGCAGCGGCAATCATGGGTGATAGCAAAATCCCGAATACCGGATAGAGAATCCCTGCCGCAACCGGCACACCTGCTGCATTGTAGATAAATGCGAAAGCCAAGTTCTGGCGAATGTTACGCATCACGGCTTGGGCCAAGTCATGGGCCCGCACGATCCCCAGCAGATCGCCACCCAATAGCGTTATCCCTGCGCTTTCAATTGCGACGTCAGTACCGGTCCCCATGTCAATGCAAACATCTGCCGTGGCCAATGCCGGAGCATCGTTCACGCCATCCCCCGCCATGGCAACGACGCGTCCTTCAGCTTTCAGACGGTTGATGACATCAGCCTTCTTCTCAGGAAGTATGCCCGCCTCCACTTCCGTAATACCCAGTTGCCGTGCAATTGCCTCGGCCGTGATGCGATTGTCACCCGTAAGCATCACAATCCGCATTCCAGCATTGCGGAGTGCAGCGAGAGCAGGGTTCGTTGTCGGCTTAATTGCATCGGCGACACCTAAAAATCCTACTGCAGCACCATTGACTGCGACAAAGACTACAGTGGCGCCCCGTCCGCGAATTTTATCCGCTTCCACCGTAAGCATGTCTGTTTTTATGCCAAGTTCGTTCAGGAATTCGGCATTTCCGATGGCAATGCGCTTGCGGTCCACCATGCCCAGTGCACCCTTGCCTGAAGGCTGGTCAAAGCCCATCACCTTGGAGCTTTGCAGCTTTCGCTCCCCAGCCGCCCTTACAATCGCCGACGCCAGTGGATGTTCGCTTGCCCGTTCGAGTGAGGCGGCCAGGCGCAACACCTCATTCTCATCCTGTCCCGTAACTGTGACAATTTCAGTAACAGATGGTTTTCCTTCGGTCAGCGTGCCGGTCTTGTCCAGAACAACAGTGTCAACTTTCGCCATGCGCTCGAGGGCCTCGGCATTGCGGATGAGAATGCCAGCCTGCGCCCCTCGCCCGATACCAACCATGATTGACATGGGTGTGGCCAGACCCAAAGCACAAGGACAGGCAATGATCAGCACGGCAACGGCAGCGACCAGGCCATAGGCAAAGCGCGGCTCTGGCCCCCATATGCTCCATGCGGCAAATGCCAGCAATGCCACACCAATTACTGCTGGCACGAACCAGCCCGATACCTGATCGGCTAGCCGTTGTATGGGAGCGCGACTGCGCTGGGCATTGGCCACCATTTGTACAATGCGCGCCAGCATGGAATCACTGCCAACCTTTTCCGCCCGCATCACGAAACTGCCGCTGGCGTTCAATGTACCTCCAATTACCTTGGCACCCTGGGTTTTGCTCACCGGCATCGATTCACCTGTCACCATGGATTCATCCAATGAAGAGCCGCCCTCGATGATCTCACCGTCGACGGGTACTCTTTCTCCGGGTCTTACACGCAAGGCATCGCCAACCAGAATTTGGTCCAGTGCCACTTCGTCCTCCGCCCCAGTGGTACTCACACGTTTCGCCGTCTTGGGAGCAAGGCCGAGAAGCGCCTTGAGCGCTCCAGATGTTTGGTCGCGGGCCCGCAGTTCGAGCACCTGCCCCAGCAATACAAGGACTGTAATCACCGCGGCCGCCTCAAAGTAGACGGCAACCGCACCATCTCCCTGGTGAAAGTCTGCCGGAAATATATCGGGCGCCACCGTGGCAATAACGCTGTAAATCCAGGAGACGCCGGTTCCCATGGCGATCAACGTAAACATATTGAGGTTTCGGGTCTGGAGAGATTGCCAACCCTTGATGAAGAAGGGCAGCCCGGCCCAAAGAACGACTGGCGTTGCCAGTAGAAGCTGCAGCCAGTTCGACACTTGCTGGCCCAGCAGCATAGTTAGTCCGGTCAGGTGACCGCCCATCTCAAGAATGAAAACTGGAATGGCCAGGGCAAGTCCAATCCAAAACCTCAGTTGCATATCTGCAAGTTCATGGCTGGGGCCGCTTTCGATGGACACCATCTTGGGTTCCAGTGCCATGCCACATAATGGACAGGAGCCGGGTCCTACCTGCTCAATTTGCGGATGCATCGGACAGGTGAAAATCGCGCCCGCATCGACAGGGGTACTCACTTTGAAATCCCCGTCCACAAACTTTGCCGGATTCGATTGAAACTTGGTCTTGCAGCCAGCCGAACAGAAATAATACGTTTGCGTGCCATGCTTGTAAGAATGAATAGCGGTGGCGGGATCAACCATCATGCCACACACCGGATTTAACGCACCAATCGCGTCCTTCTGTGGTTCCGATTTGAGTTCATGCTCCATACCATCGGTACTCCGTCGCGCTTCACACGGCTATTCGCGTGGGCGCTTAGCCGCTTGACACCTATACCCCCTAGAGGTATGCGTCAAGCATGCAAACACAGGCAAAAATGGCTGTCGCCAAACGTTTGAACCGGATTGAGGGCCAAGTACGCGGACTTACGCGAATGGTCGAAGAGGACCGCTATTGCATCGACATCGTCACCCAGATTTCGGCCGTCATTGCCGCACTGCGACGCGCCGAACAGGAAATATTACGGGATCATGTTAGCCACTGCGTTGAACATGCCATTGCCAGCGGTGACAAGAAGGACCAACGCAACAAAATCACGGAACTCATTGATGTTTTAGGACGCAGCGCGAGATAGACTTGCACTTGTCACGGCACCGGTGTTGCATCCTGCAGTGCCCCTGTGGCGGGGTGGGTTTTCCCGTCGCGACGAAGCCAAGAGGGCCAGACCATCTTCAGCGCCCGACTGACAGCCGTCAGTTTTGCAGGCCTTGCAGGGATGGTAACTGTGAGTGGCGAAGCAAGGCTACTCAATAGCGAAATAACCAGGGCCTGGGTCCCGCCAATGTTTTCATTGAGAATGCCGTGGCGTTGGGACGGGATCATGTGCAGCGATTTCCTGGTTGAGCCAATACCATCGTGGATCGCCTTGGCGCTGGCGGAATCGACGATCGGATCCTCGGTACCCTGGATAATTGTGACGGGGCAGACGACGCGCGGCAGGCATTGCTCCAGATTGTCTGCCACTTTGCGAAGTTCGACCATGCAACGCACGGGAATATTGCGGTAGTCAATATCCGGGTGTTCGGCGTCACGGGCAAGAAACGGCTTAATACCATCTTGCATATATGCCCATTGCCCGAGCCTGTTGAGACCCTGGATCAGTGAAGCGAATGCAACACTGCGCGGCTTGAAACCGAGAGGAGCAGACACAGATACGACACCAACAAGGCCATTGGGTCGGGTAGCTGCGAGCTGCAACGCCAGTGAGGCGCCTGTGGCAAAGCCCACGAGCAGCACTTCCTGGGTAAGGTTTGACATGATTTCGTAACCACGGCGCACTGAAGCGAACCAGTCCTGGCATTTTCGCTCACGCAAGTCCCATGGCGATGTACCGTGGCCTTCCAGCCTGACGCCCAATACGGGATGGCCCAGGGCGGCAAGCTTCTGTCCCAGCTCCTTGAGCTCAGCGGGGGAAGCTAGCAGGCCATGCACAAGCACGACGCCGGGCCTGGATGGCCTATCCGGAATGATGAAATAGGGTTCTCCACTTTGGCTGGCGGTTTCCTGCGCGTTCACTGTCGAATGGCGAGGCGTGGTGAATTTTTCCCGGCATTTGGCAAAGGCGCGCAATTCGTCATCAAAAAGCAGTCGGGCAAGAAATGCTCCTCTGGCGGGCACGGCATTGGCCACGGCGGCCATCACGCTTTCACTTGCAGCTACTTCATTGGCATAGACGCGCACTACATTTTCCAGGCGTGGATCCCGCCCACCGTTACCGTTGTGCAGCGCGGGCAGGAGTTTGTAATGAGTGGAGGACTGCTCGATGAGTTGGGATGCCGCTGCCGCTGTAAAGAACTGGGCCAAGTTTTCGCAATTGCCATCGCGCAGTCCCCTGTAGGCATCCGGATCGGTGAGCGATTTATGAAGGTGAAGTTTTTCCTGTCGCTGAACATCCTTTATGATGGTGTAGAGGATGTCATGGAACTGGCTGCGCGGCACTTCCGTTTCACCCGCTTCCAGCAGACGCATCAGCAGCAGCGATGCCAGGTGGCTGATGTTGACAGTAACCCTGGCATACATTTCTGTCATGCAGAGGTCGCGCAGACGCTTGGTCGTGCGGCGCATCGTGAGGGCCGCCATGCGTTCAATCCAGCGACTGGCCGTATCCTTGAGACTGAAGAGTTCATCGAGACTGTCGATGTTTTCAAAGATGCGACTGAGCACGAGGC
>JANMKJ010000519.1:0-3252 GCA_031371945.1 Rhodobiaceae bacterium | reverse complement strand
ATGTAGGAACCAATCACACCATCGCTCACTGTGAGCGATGCCGTGCGGCGCACAGTCATGTTTTCACCGATGGTTGCCACCATCTCAGCCACGTATTCAGCAACCGCATGTTGCGAACCGGGGAAATGCATGGTTTTGAGTTTTTCGGAATCGCCCTTGGCAGTAAGCGCCAGCTTTGCGATGTCTGCCACCATGGCCTGAAATTTTTCATTGCGGGCAACGAAGTCGGTTTCAGAGTTGACCTCGACCGCAGCACCCGTGAGACCTGACACAGCAATGCCAACAAGGCCTTCTGCCGCGACGCGGGTGGATTTTTTGGCGGCCTTGGCCAGGCCCTTGGCCCGCAGCCAATCGACGGCTGCTTCCATGTCACCATTGGTGGCGGAAAGTGCTGCTTTGCAGTCCATCATGCCGACGCCCGTTGATTCACGTAAACTTTTCACCATGCCAGCAGTAATGTCAGCCATGATTTTCCTCTTTCAAAAAATGAAGTTGGGGGCGAGCCAATGGCCCGCCCTGCCCTGATTGTTATTCAGCTGAAACGGCTTCAGCCATGGGGTTTTCCTCAGCGCCAACATCGCGGCCCGAAGAACCTTGGGCCTGGGCAATGCCCTCAATGGCAGCACGCGAAATGAGGTCGCAATATAGTGCCACGGCACGGCCCGCATCGTCATTGCCAGGAATTGGGTAGTTCACGCCGGCAGGATCAGAGTTGGTGTCAATGATGGCAACGACGGGAATGCCCAAGCGGTTGGCTTCCTTGATGGCAAGCTGTTCCTTGTTGGTATCAATCACGAACAAGATGTCAGGCGTGCCACCCATGTCCTTGATGCCGCCCAAGGCCTTGTCGAGCTTGGTCTTTTCACGGGAAATGGACAGCATTTCGCGCTTGGTAAGACCCATGCCTTCCTTGGCGAGCTGTTCATCGAGTGCGCGCAGATGCTTGATGGAGTTTGAAATTGTCTTCCAGTTTGTAAGCATGCCGCCCAACCAGCGTGAATTCACGTAGTACTGTGCGGAACGCCTGGCGCTTTCAGCGATTTGTTCCTGGGCAGTGCGCTTTGTGCCGACGAAGAGTACCCGGCCGCCCTTGGCGACTGCGGCGGTGACTGCCAGCAGGGCCTGGTGCAGCAACGGCACAGTTTGTGCCAGGTCAATGATGTGGATGCCATTGCGCGAGCCGTAGATATACGACTGCATCTTGGGGTTCCAACGGTGGGTTTGATGTCCGAAATGAACGCCAGCTTCAAGCAATTGGCGCATCGTAAATTCTGGCACAGCCATAAGTCTTTCCTTCTCCGGTTGATCCGCCGCGGATGGTGTGACCGGATTATCCGGCACCGGAAGGACAACAGCCTATGAGGGGAATTTTCGTTCCCGTGGCAACCGTCCAACACCCGCGTGAGTATTTAACAGGCGGGGCTATACAGGGGTGAAGCACCAATGGCAAGGGGTGACGGATTGTGTTTGAAATCAGTCATTTACCCCCCCGCCATCTTGACCCATCTTGTCCTAGAGGCCAGTCGTTATGGCCTTTTGGAGATCCTTGTATTCTTCACTGGCATCACCTACCCGGCTCTTGATCTCTTCGAGCTGGATGCGCGCGAGATCGATGCGGCCTGCAGCGACGTAGCCTTCGCCGAGATATTCCCGGGCCAGCACGAAGTTAGGATCGATGGCGAGGGCCTTGTGGTAATACGTAATTCCCAATTCCACACGGCCGGCCTTGCGATTGCTGTAGCCTGTATAATTCAAAACGCGTGGATCATTCTGATTCTGAATTGAAGCCAACACTTCAAGCGCCCATTCGTAATTCCCGGCTTTGGCAAGCGCACGGCCCTGTTGGTAGAGGTCTTCATCAGGGAGAATTCCGGCTTTCACCTTCACGCAAATTTCTTTGGTCTTGCCATTTACGACGACCTTCTTGACAACTTCACCGGTTTTACAATGGACCGCGGGTTTTGCGACAGGTGCGCTTGAGGGTGGATCCCCGGCAGCGAGGGCGGGCGCCAGAGTTCCGGCGATCAAGACAGACCCAAGGGTCAAAGACAACAGCATTTTCATAGCGTTTCTCCCATTTGGACAAAAGGTATTCGGTCGAACTTGCAGGTTGTTACGCATGTTTATGTCCCATGGATTACTGGTGAACGGAAAATGAATGGCGCGTTCAGCGTTAGCTCAGACACAATTCGCCATATTCGCACCATCGATCAAACAAGATCACAACGCCAAGGAGAATTAAAATGAACCAGCTCATCACCACCCGTTCAGTATCAGCAAGTGCATTTGTAACAATGGCAGTCATTGGTTTCATGTCAATCGGAACCAGCACCCAGGCTTCTGCCAATGTGCTGAGCTGCAATGGCAAGACCTTCAACTCAACAGTTTCATGTTGCGAGCAGGCAATAAAGGCTGGCCGCCCTTCGTGGATGGTCAAGTCGGAGACCAGCTGCCGCACCGTAGTCAAGTGCTACAAGTCCCGCTATTGCAAAGTCGTTCTCCTGCTCGACTTTCCAAATGAACAGCGTGGCACCGTAAGTTCGACCAAGGGTCGTAGATAATCCATTTCCGCACAAGAATGAGTGACCTCGAAAGGGGTCACTTTTCATTGCAATTCCAATCGTAGATCCACGCCAGTTGGGCCAAGAACCTCGACGGGCGTGTCACTTGTAACATTGCATTCCGGGCTAATCGCAGTGGATTGCCGGCATGATAGATCTTGCCCAATTGGCGAGACGCCATTTGCACCTTTCGTGTTCTTGGAAAGCGCAAACGCTCGAAAGTTGAGAACGCTTCAACCAAGTCGCGTGTGCGATTCAACGCGAGCGAAAGCTGACACGCATCCTCAAGTGCCATGGCCGCCCCCTGGGCAAGATAGGGAAGACTGCCATGGGCGGCATCGCCGACGAGCACCGAATTATGTTTTGTCCAAATTGAATTTGTCATGGCCTCGAAAGCTGGCCACTGCGACCACCCAGCTGGAACGGCAACGATTTTTGAAAGGGGCTCGCAAGCCTTCAGAAAACTTTGATGCAAATTTGCGTGGGGATTTTCTACACTCGCCACGACATTGAGAAGCTTTCCATTACCAACCGCATAGTGCACCACGTGAGCACCGGGAACGAGCCATAGTGTTACAACATCAGCCTCCAGCTCACTGGACAGGGACGAGATCGGTAGCAGCGCCCGGTGGAGGACGTGCCCGATTTTCGCAACGCCACGTACGCCGTTGATTGATTGCCTAATGGTGGA
>JANMKJ010000485.1:0-1916 GCA_031371945.1 Rhodobiaceae bacterium | reverse complement strand
CGTTGCCCAAATCAGCGAAGAATAGCTGAAGGGTGCTACGACAGATGCTGGTGCAAGTCTTAAGGCACGGATCAGGCAAAAATGGCCAAGACCGCCTGCAAACCCGCTGCCAATGAGCAGAAGCCAGCCTGAAAGGGTGGGCCAAGTCCAGAACCACGGCACCAGCACACCGGTGACAACTGCGCCTGCAGTGGCCGTGAATAGAAGTGACGTCAGCGGGTCGTCATCGCGCACCATGCGGGTGACGATCTGGTAGTTTGCATTGAGAAGGGCGGCCACGAGCAAGAAGAGAATGCCGACGCCAACGGCGCCAATACCACCTTTCCACGGTTGAACCACAATGATGGCACCGATGAATCCCATGATGATTCCGGCCCAGCGCCGTATCCCCACTTTTTCTCCGAGCAGCGGTATGGATAGCAAGGTGACCAGGATCGGGCTGAGGAACATGATGGTGGTGGCCGTCGCAAGGGGCGTTGTGCGGATACCGGCATTGAAAACACCCGTCGTCGACATCAGCAGGACAGAACGCAACAACTGCTTTTTGGGCGCAACCGATTTGACGAGTGTGGGCAGCTTTGTTCCACACATGAAAATAGCAAAAATTGTTGCGAAAAAGAAACGGCCCCAGGTTACCTGCACGAGGGAATAACTCTCCAGCAAATGCTTCATCACGGCATCTAGGGCTATGAAGCAAAACAGCGTGGCCAGCATCCAGAGGATGCCACTCGTCCTGTTTTCGTGGGAATCTGCAGGTGCCATTTGCCCTGTATACGGACCTATGACCGCCAATGGCACTGCGAATGAAGGAGTGGCTAGGTTGCGCGCATTGCATGGTCACCGAGTTCGTCGGTGAGATGCACGCGGATGATGTCCTCAAAACTCGCCTCGGCGGCAAAGCCCAGGGAAAGCGCCCGTTCCGGATTGAAGTTACGCGGCCAGCCCGACACGATCTTGGCAATTGTCTCGTCCGGCACCCGCGAAATCAGTTTTACCACGTCATTGCCGGCAACAGTGCGCAGTGCCTCGATCTGCTCTGCCACGGTGCAGGAAAGCCCTGGCAGCGTCAGGGTCCGACGGTTTTCCAGCTTTCCAGTATCCATCTCCGCTGCCTGTATCAGAAAGCCTACGGCCGCGCGGGGCGAGGCGTGCCAATGGCGCACCGTGTCACTCACCGGAAGCACTGCTGGTTTTCCAGCCAAGGGCTCCCTGATGATGTTTGAAAAGAACCCGGATGCCGCCAGATTTGGCTTGCCCGGGCGTACGCAAACGGTTGGCATGCGCAGCGCAACACCATCAAAAAATCCGCGCCGGGTGTAGTCGTTGAGCAGCAGTTCGTCGATGGCCTTTTGCGTTCCGTAGCTGGTGAGCGGTGTTGTGAAGAAGTCATCATCAATAGCATCCGGAAAGGGAGCGCCAAAGACTGCGATTGACGACGTGAAAATCACCTTGGGCTTGTACCCGCCACCAACTTTGCGGATGACTTCGAACATGATCCGCGTGGCATCGAGATTGATCCGGTAGCCCTTTTCGAAATCCTTCTCGGCTTCACCGGAAACAATTGCGGCCAAATGGAAAATAACATCAGGCCTGGACGCAATCAGCTTCTCAGCCTCGCCGCCCGCAGAAAGATCGCCCACAAATGTATCAATTGCAAAAGTCGAAACCGGAGGAGGGGGCGGAATGACGGCATCATACCGGGTAATTCGACTAATCGCCTTGCCGCCAAGCTTTCCAGTTGCACTCAGGCGACCCAGAAGTTTTGCGCCCAACATGCCGCCAGCGCCGATCACCAGAATATGCATTAATCCTCCGCCTATTAAACAATACCGGCAGAGGCCACTCCACTTACCGGTCTTTCCCCAGCCTTTGCTGCACGATAGCCAGATGCACGATAAATACTCAAGGGATCAATA
>JANMKJ010000476.1:0-2048 GCA_031371945.1 Rhodobiaceae bacterium | reverse complement strand
AGCATGGCAGCACTTTCAGTCTTCACACTGTCATCCGGCAGGATCAATGTGGGCACCTGGCCAAGCGGATTGAATGCGAGAAGGTCGGCAGCTGGTTTGCCATCAGCATCCCGCTCCGATTGGATTAGGCGGTATTTTGCGCCAGAAAGTTCAAGCACGGCTTCGACAACAACCGAGCCAGAGTTCGGACGACAATAGAGGGTAAACATGAACTTCTCCTTTGGGTGGCAGCAAATTGGGTTTATAGGTGAGCTTCTGCAAAGAAACCACGTAGAAGCGCCAACCGCAGCCATGCCCAAACCACAAAAGCCAGCCGCGAAGCCAAAGTCCGTGCGCTTTTCCTATTCCACCGCGGATCAATCGGTCATTCAGCGCGCCGTTATTCAAACCATTGAAAAAATCGGCGGTCAGCGCAAGCTCAAGAAACTCTATTTCCAGCACCAGGAAAGTGTTGCCGGCGGCGAAAATTTTTTCGATGCGGCGGTGCGTTTGTTAAAGCTCAATGTGAAGTACGACGAGCAAGAGCTCGCCCTTACGCCCAAAACCGGACCCGTACTGTTCATCGCCAATCACCCCTATGGCGTGCTTGATGGCATTACCCTCACCTGGCTTGCGACCAAAGTGAGGCCGGATACGAAGGTACTGGCCAATGATGTGCTGTGCCAGGCACCGGAAGCCGCCAATAACCTGCTGCCCGTGGCCTTCGCACCCACCCGCGAGGCCCGCGAAACCAATGTCAATTCCCGCCACGCCGCCCAAAGCTGGTTGAGGGAAGGCCATGCCGTCGGCATATTCCCCGGTGGAGGTGTAGCAACCTCAGAAAAGCCCATGCAAGGCCAGGCCGTGGATTTGCCCTGGGCTCCGTTCACGGCAAAACTTCTCACCATGTCCAAAGCTACTGTGGTGCCCATCTTCTTCACCGGCCAAAACAGCAGGCTGTTCCAGCTTGCATCACACTTGAGCCTTACGCTGCGTCTGTCACTTGTGTTCCGGGAAACCACCCGCCGCATTGGCACAGGACTGAAGGTGCGCATTGGCCGCCCGGTTCCGTTCAGCGAAATTGCCCACATCGAAGACCGCAATGAACTCGTCCGGGAACTTCGCAAGCGCACCTATGATCTGGCAAAGGCCGAAGACATTCAGGGCACGCGCACCGGATTGCACTTGCGCGAAGCAAAAATAAAAGGTGTAAAATCCAAAGAACCTGAATAAACTACAGTTGCTTCGCAAACGGACTTCAAATGATGCGTTCCACTTGGCCTGCCCTGGTTTTTGCCATCCTGCTAGGCACCTCCATACAATCGGCGTCAGCCGAAAGCTGTGATGCCGGTTCCTTTGTTTCGGGCGCCGGTGGCGCTTTCATGACTGCAGCAAAAAGCGGATCAGCCGGCGCCTTTGCCGGGGCCGCGTCGCGCTATGCGGATTTGCATGGCATTGCCATGTTCGCCCTTGGCCCTCACCGCAGCAATCTCAAGAAATCCCAGGAAGCCGAGTATATTTCGCTCACCCGTGGTTTCATAGGCCGTTTCATGGCGGAAAATTCTTCAAAGCTCGCAGGCAGCGGCATGACGGTAACCGATTGCTCGGGCAGTGCCTCCGCCATGGTGGTAAGCACCAAATTATCCAACGGCAAGAAAATCGTTTTCAAGGTTTACAAGACCAAGGGCGGCTACCGCGTGCGCGACGTCAATGTCTCGTCAATCTGGCTCGCCCAGCAAATGCGTTCACAGTTCACCAGCGTCATTCGCCGCAACAACGGTGATATCAACGCCCTGTTCGCCTATCTGCGGAAGTGAACTTAAATTGTGGCCACTATGAACAGGCGTGGAAACCGCAGGAAAACCTTGCCATTCATCATGGGCTGATACACCTCACCCAACCGCTTTTGGTAGGCGAGTAAGAACGCTGCCCTCTCGTCGTCATCAAGGGGAGCAAGGAACGGTCGCAACCCGGTGGATGACACGAGATCAACAATCCCCTGTGCTCCATCCAGCGCGTGATTGTAGACCGTGTGCCATATATCCAACTTTGAGCAGTGTGGTTTCAGC
>JANMKJ010000455.1:0-7150 GCA_031371945.1 Rhodobiaceae bacterium | reverse complement strand
TCCAGCACCAGGTTCACCACCGGGGGCAAATCCATGCCATGCTTGCGGGAACCAGGATTGCGCCTCCACAGCTTGATGATTTCTTTTTGGATGATGAGAAGGAACGAATGATGCGCCGTGAAGATTTTGCCGAGCTCGGCTTTACCGAGGCGGGAATCTGGAGATAACTTCGCGCCTGCCCAAGGAAATCATGACCATGGCCAGGACAAGAAATAACAGAAGTAAACCCAGCTCATTGACCAACAAGCGACCCACTCCCAGAGCATCTGTATTGAGGAATGGGTAGGGGTAAAAGCCGGTAAGCGCGCCGTGCACGAATGTCCATGCAAGATAGGCGACTGGATATCCCAACCACCCAAACATGGCGCTCATTCGCAAGTCGACCTTGGGCACAAAGAATACCCAGTCAATGACAAATAGGGCAGGCATGACGTAGTGCAATAGCAAGTCGGCCACAAAATCCAGGCCCCGCAGGTTAGTGAGATGCCGGAGAATGAAAAACACCAATGCGCTGACGATTATGATGTAAATGGCAATCGCTGTCCGAACACCAGGCCGCGAAAAAAACTTTGCCATGGCTGTCGCGGGAACCAGTATGGGCGTTAGAAATGCCAAAACCACCAGCACATTTGTGAGTATGGTGAAGTAACTGAAGAAATTTATGCTGCGGTGAACCAGATCGGGTCCCATTTCACCCGCCAGCACCAGCCCATATTGCAGGGCGAGTGCAGCCAATCCCAATAGTCCTCCCCCCAGCCGAAATTTGCGCTGCATTTCAAAATCCCTCTGAATAACCGGGAGATTATGATGCGGATGGGCTATTGGCCAAGGCTTTAATTCATCGCTTGCTCCTGCCGCCACTCCAGTGTTAGTAACCCCCGTCAACTCATAGCGACTCTCTAAAACTGAGAAAGGTTGGCAAATGGCCAGACGGCAAATCCAGGAATATTTGACTTTTGACGACGTGCTGATGAAGCCCGGCGCTTCGTCCGTCTTGCCTGCCGAAGTTTCAACCGCCACCCGCATTACCCGCGACATCGAACTATCCATTCCAGTCATATCAGCCGCCATGGACACGGTCACCGAGTCCAAGCTCGCAATCGCCATGGCCCAGGCTGGCGGACTTGGCGTCATCCACAAGAATTTGGAGCCGGATGTCCAGGCCGAGCATGTGCGGGCCGTAAAGCGCTTTGAATCGGGCATGGTGGCCAACCCTATTACCATCACGCCAAATGCTACCCTCGCAGAGGTGATGAAACTCAAGGAGCGTCACAAGATTTCGGGCATTCCGGTGGTCGAGGAAAACGGCAAGCTTGCCGGCATCATCACCAACCGCGACGTTCGCTTTGCAACAGACATGAATCTCCGCGTCTCCGAGCTGATGACCAAGAAGCTGATTACTGTTGCCCCAGGCGTTGACCGCAACGAAGCCAAGCGATTGCTTCACAAGCACCGTATTGAAAAGCTGATTGTGGTAAATGATGATTTTGAATGCGTAGGCTTGATTACCGTCAATGACATGGAAAAGGCGGCCGACCACCCTTTTGCTGCCAAGGACGATCAGGAGCGGCTACGTGTTGCGGCCGCAACGGGCACGGGGGACAAAGGGTTTCTCCGCGCTGAAATGCTGATTGAAGCAGGCGCAGACATTATCGTGGTGGATACTGCCCACGGTCATTCCATTCATGTCATCAATATGGTGAGCCGCATCAAGAAGTTTTCCAACAAGGTGCAGATCATTGCAGGCAACGTCGCAACCGGTGAGGCCGTCAAGGCCTTGATTGGGGCGGGTGCAGACGCTGTGAAGATTGGTATCGGGCCTGGCTCGATTTGTACCACGCGTGTAGTCGCGGGCGTTGGTGTACCGCAACTTTCGGCAATCATGGAGTGCGCCGACGAGGCCAGCAAAACCGATACGCCCATCATAGCCGATGGCGGCATCAAGCAATCTGGCGACCTGGCCAAAGCACTCGCGGCAGGGGCGGGAGTCGCCATGATTGGCTCGCTGCTGGCAGGCACCGAGGAAAGCCCCGGCGATACCTATCTGTTCAATGGTCGCACTTTCAAATCCTACCGCGGAATGGGCTCGGTGGGCGCCATGGCGAGAGGATCGGCGGATCGATATTTCCAGCAGGACGTGAAAGACAGTTTGAAGTTGGTGCCGGAAGGTGTTGAAGGTCAGGTGCCTTACAAGGGCTCAGTAGCCCACGTCCTGCACCAGCTCACCGGAGGACTTCGCGCCGCTATGGGATATGTCGGGGCAGGGTCTTTAGCAGAAATGCGCCAGCGTGTGGAATTCATCCGCATCACCAGTGCTGGCATGCGTGAAAGCCACGTACATGACGTGATGATTACGCGCGAGGCACCAAACTACCAGGGCGGACTTTAAGTGACATCAATCCAGCTTCTGCTGCTGCCGGCATTTGTGCATGTGGCCCTTGTGTTCTATGTGCTTTTTCGTTCCGGAACGGGACGCGTCAAAGCCGTGAAGCAAGGATTGGTAAAGCGGTCTGAAATTGACAACAACAGGAACGCCTATCCAGAACCGGTGCGCAATTTTTCCAACAATTACCAAAACCAGTTCGAGCTACCGATGCTTTATTACGCGGCATTGTCACTAGCCCTGGTAACGGGCTTGGTCGATACGTTACTCATTGCGCTCTCTTGGAGTTTTGTCGGTGCCCGTCTCGTCCATAGTTTTGTGCAAACCGGCACGAATGTGATATCTACCCGGTTTAAGGTGTTTTTAATTGGATTGGTTTGCCTCGCGCTCATGTGGGCGTGGTTTGCACTTCGACTTTTTGTGATTGGATGATTTATGCGTATCGCTGGCCGCATTGCCGCAGCAATTGAAGTTCTCACTGATGTTTTTACACAGCATCGCCCGGCATCTGAAGCCTTGAAGGATTGGGGCAAGTCGCACCGCTTTGCCGGTTCCACTGATCGCCACGCTATCGGCACCCTCGTTTACGATACTCTGCGCCGCCGCAACACGGCCGCTGCCCGCATGGGCGACGGCAGGCCCCGTGCCCTGGTGCTTGGAACATTGCGTGAAGTATGGGCAATGCCCGCGGAAGAAATTGAAAATCTCTGCACTGAGCAATTTGGCCCCGGCGTTCTGAGCAAGGCCGAACACACCGCTTTGAACCGCGAAATGCGTGAGGATTTGCCAGCATACATCAGGGGAGATTTTCCCGAATGGCTGGAACGCTCACTCACCCGGGTGTTTGGCGACCGCGCCGCCGAGGAAGGTGCTGCACTGTCGCAACGGGCTCCCATTGATTTGCGTGTCAACACGTTGAAGTCCACACAAGCGCAGCTGTTAGAAGCCTTCGCCAAGCATGGCGCAGTTGCCGGTCCGCTCTCGCCCTTATGCGTGCGTGTAAAATCACCAGACGCGACCACGCGTAACATCAATGTCGAGGTTGAGCCAGCCCACGGGCTTGGTTGGTTTGAAGTTCAGGATGCAGCGTCGCAAGTCGCAGCTCTGATGTCTGGGGCCAAGTCCGGTGAACGGGTGGCGGACATATGCGCGGGTGCAGGCGGCAAGACCTTGGCGCTTGCTGCCATGATGCAGAACAGGGGCTCCATTTCCGCCTACGATGCTGACAAGCATCGGCTTCGTCCAATATTCGACCGCATGACACGGGCAGGGGTCACCAACATTGACGTGGTCCCGGCCGATGAAGCAGGCAAGCTTGAGGATGGTGACGGGTTTGATTGTGTGCTGATCGACGCGCCCTGTTCCGGGTCCGGTTCATGGCGTCGCAAGCCCGATGCCAAGTGGCGACTCGCCGAAGTCCAGTTGCAACAGCGGATCAGGGACCAGCGCGAAGTTCTGGAGCGCGGAGCTGTTTTGGTCAAAACCGGTGGTCGGCTGGTTTACATCACGTGTTCAGTTCTGCCTGAAGAAAACTCGGCCCAGGTGGAGCGGTTTCTGCAAGTTCACAAGAATTTTGAAATCGTGCCCTATGACAAACAGTGGGCGGCGGCCATTGGTACAACGCCGCCCAAGTCGGCGGACGGATCCACTGACACACTTCTGCTCACTCCGGCCCAGCATGGTACCGATGGCTTCTTTATCGCTGTGATGAAAAAAACGAGTTAACCGCCATTCCGCACCAGGAACTTTCCCATGGCGCGTAAGGTTTCAACGCTGACGTGATGTTCTATGCCTTCTGAATCGATTCGTGCGGTATCCTGGCTAACACCAAGTGCTAAAAGGAATTTTTCAACCAGCGCATGCTTGCGCTTGCCATCTTCTGCCATCTTCCAGCCGTCTGCCGTGAGAAAAATGGCGCGGTAAGGCTCTTGCGTTACCAGTCCCATGGTTTGAAGGCGCTTGAGGGTCTTGACAACGGTGGCATTGGCAACGCCCAAACGCATGGCCACATCCGTGCAGCGGGCCTCGCCACGCTCGTCAATCAGGTCGGCTATCATTTCTACGTAGTCTTCAGCCAACTCGGCCGAATGATCGGCCCGGATCCGCTTGAAAGCTGCTGACCGCAGTTTCGCCGATGTACCTTTTTTGGGTGATTTCGTCATGCGTTCCCGTCCAATTGCCCTGCGAGATTAGCCTATTGCATATAACTTAGCCTATGCTAAACTTTAAATATGATGCACACCAGTGATACATTGAGGCCTGTTCCCGGTTGGCGCCGTGAGCGCGGGGAACCATCGCTGATTGACGTATTCCGCACGGTCAAGATTAATCCGTCCAGCAGCATGTTCCGCCGGGCACTTGCATTTGTTGGCCCGGGCTATCTGGTTTCTGTGGGTTATATGGACCCCGGCAATTGGGCCACGTCTATCGCGGGTGGTGCCCAGTTTGGCTACACGTTGCTGTTTGTAGCGCTCCTGTCCAATATCATGGCCATAATCCTGCAATCCCTCTGCGCCAGGCTCGCCATCGGTTCCGGCCGGGATTTGGCCCAGGCCTGCCGCGATGCATTTCCGAAACAGGTGTCCTTTGTCCTGTGGGCCTTTGCCGAAATTGCCATCATTGCCACCGATATTGCCGAAGTGGTGGGAACAGCCATCGGCCTAAACTTGCTTTTTGGCATCCCTCTTGAAATCGGCGTGGTGATTACTGCGCTCGATGTGTTTGTCATCCTCTGGCTGCAACGGTTGGGCTTTCGTTGGGTGGAAGCGTTCATCATTTCGCTGCTGGGCGTAATTTTTATCTGCTTCTTCTTTCAGATCGCCATGGCAAATCCAGAGTGGGGCGGCGTCATCAAGGGTTTTGCCCCAACTGTTGATATCGTGCGCAATCCGCAAATGCTGTATTTGGCGCTTGGCATCATTGGTGCCACGGTCATGCCGCATAACCTCTATCTGCATTCCGGCATCGTCCAAACCCGCGATTATGGTGATAGCCTTCCCGAAAAGCGTGAGGCCTTGCGCTTTGCCACGTGGGATTCCACGATAGCCCTCATGTTTGCGCTGCTGGTCAACGCTTCAATCCTGATTCTGGCAGCCGCCACGTTTTATAAAACTGGCCGAACTGACGTTGCCGAGCTGGGCGATGCCCATGCCATGTTGGCACCGCTGCTCGGCTCGTTGCTGGCGCCAAAGCTTTTTGCCATTTCATTGCTTTGCTGCGGCCTCAACTCCACCGTTACGGCGACCCTTGCTGGCCAGATTGTCATGGAAGGATTCCTCAACATTCGATTGCCGTTGTGGCTCCGCCGCCTGGCAACGCGGCTGGTGGCCATCGTGCCCGCCGCTGCGGTCACAATCTATTATGGCGCGAGCGGCACAGGAACCTTGCTCATTCTGAGCCAGGTCATTCTCGCTTTCCAGCTGCCTTTTGCCATCGTGCCGCTGGTCATGTTCACACGCGATAAAACCAAGATGGGGGCGCTGGTTTCACCCGCCTGGTTGACCGCAATCGCGGCCGTCATTGCGGCCATCATAATCGCCCTGAATATGAAGCTTTTGTGGGATTTGGCCACTGGCTGAGACGCCATCTTGCAGACTCCGCCAACCTCGCCTAAACGCTCCGCCCATGCATGACAGTATCCTCATTATCGACTTTGGTTCCCAGTTGACTCAGCTCATCGCGCGACGGGTTCGCGAAATGGGAGTCTACTCGGAGGTCGTGCCATTCCAGAGTGCTGCAGCCGCTTTCACGCGCATGACGCCCAAGGCGGTAATCCTGTCAGGTGGCCCCGCATCGCCTGCCGAAGAGGGCAGTCCACGGGCTCCGCAAGCCGTATTTGAAGCTGGCGTTCCGGTGCTCGGCATTTGCTATGGGCAAATGCTACTCGCGGCCCAATTGGGGGGCAAAGTGGAAAGTGGTCACCACCGCGAATTCGGCCGCGCGGAAGTCTCTGTCAAGGCGCCATCAGCCCTGTTCGAAGGCGTTTGGAGCGATGGGGCCCAGCACACCGTCTGGATGAGCCATGGTGATCGGATCACGAAGATGCCGCCTGGCTTCGTCGTCAAGGGTGTCTCAGAAAATGCACCATTTGCCGTGATTGAAGACGAGGCGCGCAAGTTCTACGGCCTGATGTTCCACCCCGAGGTGGTCCACACGCCGGAAGGCGCCGCCCTCATCCAGAATTTCGTGCGCAACATTGCAAAATGCAAAGCCGATTGGACCATGGCGGCCTTCAAGCAGGAAGCCATCGCGCGCATTCGCAGTCAGGTTGGCAAGGGCAGGGTGATGTGCGGACTTTCGGGTGGCGTGGACTCGTCAGTAGCGGCCCTGCTCATCCACGAAGCAGTGGGGGATCAACTGACCTGTGTATTCGTTGATCATGGCCTGATGCGACAGAACGAGGGGCAGGAAGTCGTGTCCATGTTCCGCGAGCATTACAATCTGCCACTTGTCCATGTCGATGCCAGCGATGAATTCATAACTGCTCTCGAGGGCGAGGCCGATCCTGAAACCAAGCGCAAAACCATTGGCCGCCTGTTCATCGAAGTGTTCGAGCGCGAAGCCAAGAAGATCGGCGGTGCTGATTTCCTCGCCCAGGGCACCCTCTATCCCGACGTCATCGAAAGCGTCTCATTTACCGGCGGCCCCTCGGTCACCATCAAGTCCCACCATAATGTCGGCGGCCTGCCCAAGCGCATGAACATGCAGCTGGTCGAACCTTTACGTGAACTCTTCAAGGATGAAGTGCGAAAGCTCGGCCAGGAACTT
>JANMKJ010000402.1:0-2844 GCA_031371945.1 Rhodobiaceae bacterium | reverse complement strand
TGAGTGCCCAGATTGGAATGGCCATCATCAAGACCAGCATATAGAACGCCAACGGTCTGCGCTTTGATGACAGGACCGATGTCACGACTTGTTCGCCAATGTTTGAAACCAGAAATGCATCGTGACCTTTCGCAACAACTAGTTTGTTGCGGCCAAGTATGTAGCTGGCTACGACGCAAAGCAATCATGGCCGCTTTTGGTCAAAGGCAGACGATTTTCTGGGGGTATACGACGGCCGCCATGGGCCAGTGGCTGACCAAGTCAGGGGAGGCCACTTAACCGGGAACTGCGGGAACATCGCGCCTTAGGTCGCGTTCATTGTGAACGAACGTAATTTGAAGGGAGCCATTTCGCTCAATGGTACGGGGACTAGTTGAAATGTTTAAATCCTCGCGGTCCAGTCGAGCTGTTATATCCTTTGCCGCCAAAGCTCCTAGAAATGGCAGAATCCTGTCCTCCGCCATCGTGAAACTGATAGTGGTCATAATATTGGAATACATGTGCACATCACCAACCCATCCCCCCATTTCGCCGATGCAATCAAAGACAAGAGTAGTTACGGAGTTACGTTCTTGATTGGTTATGGCGCTCAAAAGAAAGGGATTTGACATTTGATACCAGGGAAGATCACGAAGCCGACGTTGAAATCTGACATTGAATCCTATTGAGCGGTTTTTCAACAAAATCTAGCAAAGCCGACTGATCGCTAACCGGTACCATGGGCTCACTGCAAACGACCTTGCCTTCATCAAACTGGTTTCAATCCGAAACTGGCTACGCGCTTATTCGTCCACGACCTAAACCGTCAGGTGTTTTCGGACATCGGCGCGGTCTAGGTCGCTGGCGGGACCCTCATGCACGATTTCTCCCCGCTCCATGATGAACACATGGTCCGCCAGTTCCCGGCAAAAATCCAGATACTGCTCAACCAGCAAAATTGTAATCCCCGCCGTATCACGCAAGAAGCGAATGGCTCGGCCAATGTCCTTGATGATTGATGGCTGAATGCCTTCCGTGGGTTCATCCAGCACCAAAAGCTTGGGTCGCGTCACCAGGGCGCGGCCAATCGCCAGCTGCTGTTGCTGCCCACCGGAAAGATCGCCTCCGCGCCGGTGCTGCATGTCCTTCAATACCGGAAACAGCTGGAACACGTGTTCCGGAATATGCCGCTCACTGCGCTTCAGGGGGGCGTAGCCCGTCTCGAGATTTTCACGCACCGTCAGCAAGGGAAATATCTCGCGGCCCTGGGGCACGTAGGCAATACCCGCCCTGGAGCGCTCGTAGGATGCTTTCCTGCCCAGCACTTCCCCTTCAAAGGCGATTGTCCCAGACGTGAGCGACTGGTGCCCGACTATCGCCCGCAGCAGGCTGGTCTTCCCCACGCCATTGCGGCCCAGCACGCAGGTGATCTGCGATTTTTCAGCGTTAAGTGTCACACCCCGCAAGGCCTTGGCAGCACCATAGTGAAGCGTTGCATTTTCAATATTCAGCATGCCTACCGTCCCAGATAAACTTCAATGACGCGCGGGTCCGCACTCACAAAATCGAGCTTGCCCTCCGCCAGAACCGAACCCTCATGCAGGCATGTTACCTTGACACCAAGTTCGCGCACGAAATGCATGTCATGCTCCACCACGATCACCGAATGGTCCAGCGCAATGTGCTTGAGCAGCTTGGCCGTTTCTTCGGTTTCAGCATCAGTCATGCCGGCCACCGGCTCATCAACCAGTAGCAGCTTTGGATCCTGTGCCAGCAACATGCCGATTTCCAGCCACTGCTTCTGCCCATGGGAAAGGCTGGCGGCCAGTGCCTTGCGCTTTCCCGCCAGCCGCACCGTTTCCAGAATTCCGTCGATGGTCCTGGCCTCCTCGATCGACGATTTGTGGAACATGGAAGAAAATGCCGAGCGATTGCCCTTCATTGCCAGCATGATGTTGTCTTCAATGGAATGGCTTTCAAACACCGTCGGTTTCTGGAATTTACGCCCAATGCCCATGGTGGCTATATCGGCCTCATCATGCTTGGTGAGGTCAACCGTGCCGTGGTCGAAAAACACCTGGCCACTGTCGGGCTTGGTCTTGCCGGTGATAATGTCCATCATCGTTGTCTTGCCCGCGCCGTTCGGACCTATGATGGCGCGCATCTCTCCTGCTTCCAGTGCCAGTGAAAGATTGTTGATGGCGCGAAATCCGTCAAAGGTCACCGACACGCCATCAAGATAGAGCAATACGGATGCTGCGGTCATGGCGCGGACTCCACGGACTGCGCTGTCTCAGCTGCGGGCTTTGACCACCACTTGGCCTTGTACGAATCCCAGAGGCCTACCACGCCACGCGGCAGGAACAGGGTGACCAGCACAAACAACCCACCCAGCGCAAACAGCCAGAACTCCGGCAATACTCCCGTGAACCAGCTCTTGCCCGCATTCACCAATAAAGCACCGATGACCGGGCCAACAATGGTGCCGCGTCCGCCAACCGCTGTCCAGATCACCACTTCAATGGAATTTCCCGGCGCAAATTCACCCGGATTGATGATGCCGACCTGCGGCACATAGAGTGCGCCCGCAATGCCCGCCATCACGGCAGAAACCGTGAAGGCCACAAGCTTGATTGACTCCGGCCTATAGCCGAGAAATCGCAAACGGCTTTCCGCATCCCGAACCCCGATCATCAGCTTGCCATACTTTGAATTCACCAGGGCTGATGTCACAAGAATGCCAATGATGAGGGCTATGGCACTGGCCACGAACAATGCTGCACGTGTACCTTCCGCCTGTACGTTGAAGCCGAGGATGTCCTTGAAGTCGGTGAGGCCGTTGTTGCCGCCAAAACCCATGTTGTT
>JANMKJ010000197.1:0-2810 GCA_031371945.1 Rhodobiaceae bacterium | reverse complement strand
ACCCGTAGTCTTTTTACTCGGGCCAAGGTTGGACATGGGATGATTATGAGTCGTCTTCCGTCAGTCCAAGGACTGTTTGCGACTTAAGTCTTCTCAAATTCAACATTTCCAACCTTGGGAAGAAATCAGCCGTCGGAAACGAGCCTGAATCCCAAATGCGTGGGCGGCATTCCCGAGGCACAGCCTCCCAGACCGGGCTTCCTGATGAATACGGAGACCACCGCTTCATGTTCTCCGGCGGCAACAAAGGCGGGGCATGTGTTGTTGGTTTCTTCACCAAAGTAACCGTTGAAACAGCTTGCGGTCCATTCCCACACATTACCGTCAAGATCAGATATGCCGGAGGGGGTGGTGGAGAAAGTTCCTCTGTGACGCACTGGACCCACTGAGACAGTTTCCTGACCATAGTTTGCGGCCCACGCCAGGCGGGGGTCGGTAAAGGAAGGTGGTGGCTTTGCATGAGCAAGTGGGCGATTTAATTCCCGCCATTCGGCGATGGTGGGTAAACGAAGTCCGCCGCCTGAACGCCCATTTGCCCAATCGATGTATTCATTTACATCAAGCCAGTTGACACCGGTTATAGGGAATCTATCCGTGCCCACCGGCGTAACTGGCAGGTACGAACAGCCGCCAGAGTCATAACACTGCCGCCACTGGGCCACCGAAACCTCAAATGCAGACACAAGTAGGGTTCGACCACCATTGCCTTCAATCCTGACAGGCACCATTCCTAGCATGAACGAGCCATCAGGCTGCGGGCCTGGCCAAGAGGCGATCAAACCCGCCAGTAAGATCGCAAAACCCGTCCGGAACATGCAATTTTCCCCACCAATTACGAGATTGGTTCAGCTTTTTTGACCTGCATCATCAGATCATCGTCCCATTCTCCGTCAACCTTCACATGGGCGGTAGCACCCAACATGACGGCTTCAATGAGATTATGGTTCACATAGGCGTAGATGCCGGGCTGCCGGAACTTGTACATCATAGCGCCGGCCGAACCGCCCCTGATAAACCAGGTTTCAAGTCCGGTCGCCGGGACATCCGCAAACGAGCCCGTATCCCAGACAAAATCGCCATGGCCACCGATGAGATGCGGTCTGGAGTCACGGTTTGCTTGGGCGTGAATGAACAGAACATTTTCACCAACCCGGGCTTTAAGGGCGTTTTCCCCTGTCAGTGCACCGGCCTTGCCGTTGAAGACGACATGGGTCGGCAGCAGTGTGCGCATGACATCGAGGCTTTCGGAAAGGTCCTCTCCAGCGGTTTCATACTTTTTGTAGGATCCGGTCTCATCCCTCGGGATGTAGAAATCCTGTTCGCCAATGTAATAGGCACTGTCATACTTCAGGAGATTGCCCTTGCCATCTTTAATGCCGTCACGCGGTAGCACCATCACCGCCCCGTTCATGCCATGGACAACGTGATAAGGTATCATCACATCCCCAGGTGCGCAGTGATAGACAAAAACACCCTGTTTGACAGCTTTCCATCGCAAGACGGTCTGTTCGCCGGGCAGAACCTTGGTCAACGCCCCGCCTCCCAACGCGCCTGTGGAGGCGTGAAAGTCGATGTTATGCTCCATGGCATTCGTTGCAAGATTCTTGAGCGTCAGTTCCACATAGTCGCCCTCATGCACAACAATCATCGGACCTGGAACACTGCCATTATAGGTCAATGCCCAAATCTCAGTTCCATCATTGTCGATGACAATCTTTTTTTCCTCAATGGTGAAGGTGACTTCTACGATTTTTGGCCCATCAGTTGCCACCTGCTCGTGTTCCGGCAGGAAGGGTGGTGCCACCATTGCTTGTTTGACGCGGGGCAGCTTGGATGTATCAATCTTGGTAACATCAGCAACTGCCGCAGAGGTGGCCAATGTCGCAGCAGCCGTCACTGCCGTTGCCGCAAAAAGGTTGCGGCGTGTAAGGAGCGGGCTAATCATTGGGTTCACGATTGACATGTTCTGTTCCTTCAGTTTTGACAGGGGAGTTTCAGGCTTCTCGTGGATGGTTACTGCACGTCGATGACAGTCCACATGCCCGCCATGTAATGGCCGCCCACGTTGCAATAAAGGAGATACTTGCCTGCCTTGAGGTCAAGGGTCAGGGAGGCCGATTTATTCGGATCAATTTCGGCAACGGAGCCAAGCGTCTGGACACCCTCGACATCAACCTTGTTGCGACTTTGATCGTAGGGCAAAAGCTGGTTTTCATCGGTGATGCGCGCCACGATAACTTCATGAACCAAATTGCTGGCGAGGTTGGTCACGTTGAACTTGACGCCGCCATGGGGAACGGCCTTGGGATTAATGTTGATCCCCATCTTGGCCATTTTCATATCTGCTTTCATGCCCATGCCCAGGTTTAGCGATTGGGAGAAGTCGGCCGTCCCCACCTTATCGATCAAGGTCACGTTGACGACGGCTTCGGCATGGGCAGTCGTTGTCATAAGGCCTGCAAAGACCACTATCTTGCCGATATGCTTTCCATAGTTCATGATTGCGTACTCCTTGAAACATTTATGTATGCATGTTTATCTGGAGAAAACTGGCGGGACCTTGATCCACATCAAACCAGGGGATGCTAAGCAGGTATTTTAGGAGACAATGGAAAATACGGCTCAGGGCTTTGTCCTCAAGATCTCAGCAACCCTTGAAAAATGCATGCTGAATATGTTTCTCGTAGAGATATCTGGAATCACCATTTGCAGCGCCTTATCCATGCAGGCCAGCCAGGCATCTCGTTCCACAGTGCCGATCTCAAGATGTGCATGCATCTTGCGCACATTCGAGTGTCCGAATCTCTCTG
>JANMKJ010000363.1:0-4536 GCA_031371945.1 Rhodobiaceae bacterium | reverse complement strand
ACCAGCAGCCACATGGCGGCGAAATGCCATTGCAGCGCTCCGCCCAGCCAGCCACCAATCGTTAGCTCCTTGGGGAATTTGAAATCAAACAACGGCGAGGCGTTATAGATACGCCAGCCACTCATGATCATCAGGGTCATGCCAAGCGCATTCAGCCAATGGAACACCCGAACGAATCTGGTGTGGATGTAAATGCGCGGCTGCGATTCCAGGCTTTCTACGGTGGTCAAGATACGTGCCTCCGGGTTCAACTGACAGGCAAACTGCCCCAGCTGGGTGGGTTCCACAACTCAACTCACTTCACATTTAAGTGTCGAAATGCTTGAAACCCGCGAGCGGTGGGAGGCGTAATCCTAGAGGCTGTCGGATCCGAATGTATCACATTGGTTGATGTCGGTAGCTGTAAAGCCTGTCTTGAACCACTTTACACGTTGCGCCGAGCTGCCGTGGGTGAAACTTTCTGGCACGACGTAGCCCTGGCTGCGCTTTTGCAGACGATCGTCGCCAATGGCAGTGGCTGCATTCAACGCCTCTTCAATGTCGCCATCTTCAAAAACGTTTGATTCATGGGCCCAGATACCGGCGAGGCAATCCGCTTGCAGTTCCATGCGGACTGACAGTTGATTGCCCTCGGTTTCAGAGGCACTTGACCTTGCTTCCTGCACCTTGTCGGCAA
The DNA here is from genome assembly GCA_031371945.1 of Rhodobiaceae bacterium. GTDB lineage: Bacteria > Pseudomonadota > Alphaproteobacteria > Rhizobiales > Aestuariivirgaceae > Aestuariivirga. The sequence continues at coordinate 3,860 of JANMKJ010000363.1, read as the reverse complement.
TACCCAGCAGGTTTTGCACGTGGTGACCAACTTCATGGGCCACGACATAGCCCTGGGCCGCGTCACCGGGTGCGCCGAGCTTGTTTTTCATGTCCTGGTAGAAGGAGAGATCGATATAGACCTTGCGATCTCGTGGACAGTAAAACGGACCCATGGCCGATTGGGCCATGCCGCAGGCCGATTGCACAAAGCCCGAGAACAGCACAAGTGCCGGCTTTTCATAGGTCTGGCCCATCTGCTTGAAGACGCCGTCCCAAACACGTTCAGTGGAACCCAGGACCCGGGACACAAAGTCCTTGCCGGCATCGCCTGTCACGTCTGTTGATGTTGTTGTAGCGCCACCCGTCACCTCGCCGTTGGCCACGTCAGTATTGCCCTTTGGCAGGGTGATTTGCGATTCAGTCTGGCCGGGAAGCTGAATGCCGCCGCTGCCGCCATTCATCATGTCAAGCAGATCGACATTGAAGACGAATTTCAGCACGAGATAGACAACTGCCAAGAACAGCAGTGTCTTCAGGCTCATGCCACCACCACGGCCACCCATCGGAATGTTTATGCCACCACGATTGCCACCACCCGGGAAGCCCATGCCACCACCAGCGCCCCCTTGGCTACGACGGTCTTCGACGTTGTCACTGGGTTTTTCATTGTCGAGACGCATGGGAATTCCTCCTGAAATACTTCACCGGTGAACCCCTTCAGGTTCGGCTGCGATACTTGGCAAGATCATATACCAAATTCAAGGTGGGTGTAGCAATTCCACTTAACTTTGCCAATTCTATTACGGCACCCAGCAAACAATCGAGTTCCGTGGCGCGTCCCGCCTCGACATCCTGCAGCATTGATGAGCGGTGGTTGCCAACTTTCGCCGCCATGCCGATGCGTTCATCCGCATCGACGGAGAACGTAACACCGAGCGCTTCGCCCACCATGCGGGCTTCCTGCATCATGCCGGAGATGACCCGCCGGGTGCCGGGGTCGGTAGCCAACTCGAGCAGTGTACCTTGCGTGAGAACGCTGACCGGATTGAAACTCAGGTTTCCCCAGAGTTTCAGCCAAATCTCATCACGCAAATTGCCACGCACGGGGCTTTTAATGCCAGCGTCGGTCAGCAGTTTGCTGAGCAACAGGGCGCGCGGGGTTTTCTCTCCGGAGGGTTCGGCAATGGGCATCCGGTCTCCAAAGGCATGCCGGATAACTCCTGGCGCCTCGATCTCAGCGGCCTGCCAAACGACTGTTCCCAGCGCCCGTTCGGGTCCCAACCGCTTCCAGATTTCGCCACCGGGATCAACGCTTTCAATTCTGTAGCCGTCGAATGGTCCGCCATGCTTGTGGAAATACCACCAGGGCATGCCGTTCTGGGCAAACAGAATTGATGTATCGGGACCCAACAGGGATTGGAGTTGCTCAAGCGCTGACGGCAGCGCATGGGCCTTGAGTGCCACGATCACAAAATCCTGGGGACCCAGTGCGCGCGTGTCAGATGTCACATTGGGGTGGACCGTGATGGTTTCGCCACCCTGCTTCAGGGTTAATCCGTTTGCCTGCATCGCAGCAAGGTGGGCTCCACGCGCCACAAGGGAAACTTCAGCATCGGTGTTTTGCGCCAGGCGGGCGCCGATGTAGCCGCCGATCGCCCCTGCCCCGAATACACACACTTTCGTCATGCGAGGCCCAGTTTTTGTGCGAGGCCCACGCGTTGTAACTTGCCCGTGGCGCCTTTTGGAATCTCGTCAAGGAAGATGATGGTGCGAGGCACTTTGAATGCAGCCAGCCGCACATTCACAAAGTCCTGCAACTCACGCTCCGTTGCAGTTTGATCTGGCTTCAGCACCACGGCGGCGGCAACGTCCTCTCCCAACTTTTCATGCGGCATGGCAAAGGTTACGGCCTGGAACACGGCCCCATGCTCGAGCAGCACTTCGTCGACTTCAGCGGGCGCCACCTTTTCACCACCCCGGTTGATGATTTCCTTCAACCTGCCGGTGATTTTCAGGTAGCCGTCTTCATCCATATAGCCTTGGTCGCCCGTATGGAACCAGCCATGGGCAAATCCTGTTGCATTGGCGGCTGGGTTGTTTTCATAGCCTTTGGTAACATTTGCGCCACGGGTGACGATCTCTCCCTCTTCCCCCAAATCCAACAGCTTTCCCGCGATATTCATTATGGCAACTTCCGGACCTGCCGCGCAGCCGACGAGGCCTGGCTTGCGTTTGCCAGGAGGCAGTTGGTTACTGGTCATCTGGTGGGCATTTTCGGTCATGGCGTAGGCTTCAATCACCGGGCAACCGAAGGCCTGTTCAAGCTGGGTGAACACTGAAATCGGCAACGACGCTGAACTTGAACGGATGAAACGCAGTGGGTTGGCCGTGATGATGCCGGCATTCTTGTCGGCGCGGGACAAGATGATCTGGTGCATGGTGGGAACCACCGTGTACCAGGACGGCTTGGCCGCCTCCAACTGGCTAAAAAACTTCAGTGCATTGAAACCCCCCGTGCAATAGACCGACCCACCACTGGCGATTGTTGCCACTACTGCGGCAACGAGGCCGTGAATATGAAACAGCGGCATGATGTTGAGGCAACGGTCGACCTCGGTCAGAAACAGCGTCTTGGCAATGCTGTTGGCGGAAGCCACGAGGTTGCCTTGGGTGAGTGGCACAATCTTGGGCCGCGAGGTTGTGCCAGACGTGTGAAGCACGAGGGCCACTTCATCGTGGCCATTTGTTCCTCCGGACCGGGCCGTTCCCTGCAACGAGGCAAGGCACGAAAAATCCGGCGCAATTTCGATCAAGGGAATGCCCAAAGCCTGGGCTGCGGCAATAGCCGGTGAGGTACTGCCAGTTTCAACCAGCAATGCCTTGACGCTAAAGTCAGACATGGAATTGCGGAATTCATCTTCGCGGTAGGCCGGATTGAGGGGTGCTGCGACGGCAGAAGCCGAAATGGCGATGAAGGCGACGGCCATATGGGCACCGTTAGGCAGGACAATAGCAATCCTGTCTCCCCGGCCAAGGCCCGCATCATTCAGGCTTCGTTGCCAGCTTGCAATGAGGGCAGCCAGGTTCCCGTAGGTCACGTCCGGCCCATCCGCAGCCGAAATGGCCACGCGCTTCGCATCGGCGCGCTTGACGAGATAGGGGATGGTCATGGCCACGTTTTTGCGGGGTTTTTGCAGCAGCGTCAACGCCAAGCTCACCGGCGGCCCAAATGAAGAGATCGCGTCACTGGATTGAAGCTTGCCCGGTCATAGGCTATGAGGCGGCCCATGACCGACAGACTCGTCATAGCACTGGCCCAACTGAACCCAACCCTTGGGGCGATCCAGGCAAATCTGACCAAGGCGCGTGCTGCCTGCCTGGACGCGGCAGGTGCTGATCTTGTTCTGTTTCCCGAGTTGTTCATATGTGGCTATCCGCCGGAAGACCTGGTGCGGCGGCCAAGTTTCGTAGCCCAGTGCCGAATGGCAGTGGAAGAACTGGCCCTGGACACAGAGACCGGCCCAGCCATTCTCATGGGTACGCCATGGAGCGAGGCTGGAAAGCTTTATAATGCGGTAGCCTTGCTGGCGAATGGCCGTGTCGAAACTTTGCGCTTCAAGTACGACCTGCCAAACTATGGTGTCTTTGACGAAAAGCGGGTGTTTGACCAAGGCCCTGCCCCTGGCCCCATTTCATTCAAGGGTGTGCGCATCGGTGTTCCGATTTGTGAAGACATCTGGACCGAGGAGACTTGCGAAACGCTGGCGGAAACCGGGGCTGAAATTCTGCTCGTCCCCAATGGCTCGCCTTTCGAGAGCAACAAGGACGACGAGCGGCTCAATCTCGTGGTGGCGCGCGTCACCGAAACGGGCTTGCCCA
>JANMKJ010000342.1:0-2279 GCA_031371945.1 Rhodobiaceae bacterium | reverse complement strand
ATCGGCGCTCTTGAACCTCGCGGTGAATGCGCGTGATGCCATGCCCAATGGCGGGCCAATAGAAATTTCAGGGCGGGAAGAAGTCATTCTGAGTGGCAATCATTTGCGTTTGAAACCAGGCAAGTACGTTTGCCTAGCGGTGAAAGACAAGGGGGAAGGCATGTCAGGCGAAACGATCAATCGTGCGACGGAGCCGTTTTTTACCACCAAGGGGATTGGCAAAGGCACAGGTTTGGGCTTGTCCATGGTCCAGGGATTTGCGGAACAGTCAGGCGGGCGGCTAAACCTGCAGAGTTCCGCCGGCATGGGGACCACGGCTGAAATATGGCTGCCCGCCACAGAAGCAAGACAGGGGCCTGAAGTGGTTGAGTTACCCCCGGGCATAGCGAAGGTAGCAAAGCGAGAGCTTGTCGTCCTTGCCGTAGACGACGATGTTCTGGTCCGGATGGGAACCGTGGCGATGCTGGAAGACCTCGGCCACACGGTGATAGAGGCTGGTTCGGGTGACGAAGCCCTGCAGTGCCTTGCAAACGGCTTGGCAGTGGACGTGGTGGTCACGGACCAGGCGATGCCTCGCATGACGGGAGTGGAACTCGCGGCAGCGATTTTGGCAGAGAAAGCCACCATGCCAATCATCATCGCCACTGGTTATGCTGAATTGCAGGACGGACTTGGTGCACAATTGCCCAGGCTCTCAAAGCCTTTTTCGCAGAAGCAACTTGCCGCAGCGATAAGTGAGGTATTGGCAGGTGGCAGCAATATTGCCACTTAAGTGAAACGTGCCTCAGCCGCCAATTTCGATCAGGGCCTTTATCAATCCTGACTTCTGGTGTGCCCAAGAAGGGAGATTTTTAACGGCATCCGCAATGCTGGTTCGGTGGGTGATAATCTCGTCTAGCGGCACCTTGCCGTCGCGGATTGCGGTGATGACACGGGTGAAATCCTCTGATGTGGCATTGCGGCTGCCAAAGAGCGTAAGTTCCCTGCGATGAAAGTCCGGATCGGAAAAGGTAATCTGGTCCTTGACGACGCTGACCAGTACATAGCGCCCGCCATGGGCCACGAAATCGAAGCCGCGCTGCATGGAGAGTTGATTGCCCGTGGCATCGAAGACAATGTCAAAGCCGTTACCGTCCGTATAGTCCGCAATGGACTTGTCAAGATCATCGCCGAAGGCGATGTGATCCACGCCGATGATGGACGCTATGCTCCTCGCGCGGTCCACATCCCTGTCGATCACCGTCACTTTCGCAGCGCCCGCAAGTTTTGCAAACAATGCAGCGCCAAGTCCGATAGGACCGGCACCAATAATGAGCGCCATGTCGGCGTTCGAAACACCACCGCGCCGGACGGCGTGGGCACCGATGGCCAGGAACTCAACCGTGGCACAGCCGTCAATGGAAAGTCCCGGAGCTGAAATCAGGTTGGCTTCGGGGACAACTATGAGCTCCTGCATGCCGCCATCCTGGTGCACGCCCAAAACAGAAATACGGGTGCAGCAGTTGGGCTTGCCCTTGCGGCAGGCAATGCAGGTGCCACAGGACAGGTAAGGATTGACGACGCAAATTTCTCCCGGACGAAATAATGAACTGCCAGCATCCACGATTTCCACCGCCAGCTCGTGGCCCATGACGCGCGGATATTGGAGGAAGGGATGCTTGCCCTCATAAATATGGTAGTCGGTGCCGCAGATGCCAATGCGACGCGGCCTGACGAGCACGCCGCCCGGCAAGGGACTTGGGCTTGGGCGCGTCTCGATTCTAAGTTCACCTGGCGCGACACACACGAGGGATTGAATGGACTGCACGGCGTCTCCTTAAAAACCAGCTACTCGCTTCGGCAGGCGTCGACCTGGACCGTCACTTGCTCAAATCATTTCAAGTACAGAAAGCCGTTGGGCGCGCAAGTCAACTATTATTTAGCAGATAGAAGTGTACTGACTGCGTTACTTCAGTCTGCCGTAGAGCTCTAGCTCACGCTCACCCAAGATCTGTCGGCAGAGGATCGCGCGAAGGCGTGAATCGTTTTTTCAATCTGCAGGCCTTTGCCAAAGTCGATCTGGTTGAAAGACTTTCCCTGAATGGCATGGAGAATTTCGGCCAACTCAATGACCTTCAACTCGTTGAATCCTAAGCCATGGCCGGGGGCTGGACATAGTTTTGCGTAAGCCGGGTGGGCAGGCGAGGACAATATGCGACGGAAACCACGTTGCGCCTGGTCTCCCTCGGCCACATACAGGTTCAACTCGTTCATGCGCTCATTGTCGAGCCAGAGCATGC
>JANMKJ010000340.1:0-6212 GCA_031371945.1 Rhodobiaceae bacterium | reverse complement strand
CAGCAGCCAAGGCCGCCGGGTTGTTGAGCGTCTGGTCAACGATCAAATTCGAAATGATGCGCGGATCGGCGTCTGCTACGCTGAACGGATTTGCACCAACGTTTGGACTCGTTGTTATGTTTGGATCATAGTTCGTGTTGGTGATGACCGTTCCACCTGGGAAGGATTGCGTGTCACCATCCTGTTCGTTGCGGTAGGTGGGGCTCAGCAACCTAGGGAATGTCTGATCAGCGGCGCCGGCATTGGTATCGCCAATTAAGTGATTGAAGGAGCCATTCACCGTGCGAAGGCCCACGGGCAGCAGGGCTGCATCCGGGCCGATGATGTCGATGAGGTTCCCACCCGCAGCGTGCGCCTCGGCCACTTTGATCTGCTCAAGGATCTTGTTGAGGTCGGCTAAGTTGATGATGAAATTTGACATTTTTTGTCTCCTTGAACATTCAAACTGAATAAACTGCTAGTGGACGGCCCTGCCGAGGGTGGCAAAACCGCGCCGGAATTGTTGGGCCTGGTCCCTCAAACTGCGGGCAAAGCACTGCCGTTAAGCAAATGCATCCGCTCACGCGAAAACCACGCCTGTGAAACTTTTTTGCCTACGGGACAGTCACAATCGCCCAAGGAGTTTCGAAGTACCGAAACCCTTAAATCCGTGACTACCCGCATCAAATATATGGAATTTAGTTCATTCAGAACCGTCGGAGGCATGAACTGCCGTCAAGCTGGCCTTACCTTATCCGTTTCTGAATCTTTGCCCTATTTCTGCTTAAACTCTTCCTTTACCCTGTCCATGCGTCCTGCTTTTGAACTTAATCTACGAGTTGCCCCCTCGTTCGATTTGTCCTTTTCCACTTCGCTGGCCGAGCCTGCCATCCATTCTCTGCCAACGGAATGTTTTAGGTTTCCGCAAATCAAACAACGCATTTTTTGGGCCCTCGCAACAGGGCCTAAAGACTCTGTTTAAATCTCATTTTAGATTATTTGCTAAGACCTTAGTCTGAAAAACACGCTTGAATGTGAACAATATCTGCATTAACCAGACTGTACGGGGGCCGGGACGGCTGAGTTTGACGATGTCTGTAAAGGGTTTCAAATCGAGTTTTTTGAGTAACCTCATCAAGCCCCAAAAGCTGCTGCGGCAGTTTGGTATCTCGGCTTTCGTGATGATTATTGGCGGCATGGCTGCGACCGGCGCCTGGCTCACCAACCAGATCCATGATGGAATTATGCAGCACACGACCCTTTCAACGGCCGTGTTCATGGAGCGCTATATCCAGCCCCTCATTCTCGAATTGCGTTCAGGTGACCATCTTTCCAAACTTGCGATTGCAAACCTGAATGACATGGGAAAGCACGGACTGATAAAACAACACGTGGTTGCAATGAAGGTGTGGCGGCCTGATGGAACGGTTGTCTTCAGCACGGACAATGCATTGATTGGCCAGAAATTTGAATTGGAGGATGCCCTCCTCTCTGCAGTGAACGGAGAATATGGAACGGAGTACGGCAATCTTACGGCTGCCGAAAACGAATTTGAGCGGACCTTCAACAAGAAGCTCATCGAAATTTACGTGCCCATGGTGGAGGACACAACCGGCCGGGTTTTTGCCGTGTCTGAATTTTATGTGGATGCCGATGACCTGCCCGTAGATCTTAACAAACGATACTTTGAAAGCTGGTTTGTCGTTGCCGCCGTGACCCTTGCCATGTTGTTTCCGCTGTATCTCATTGTGAGGCGCGGTGACAAAACCATCACTGCCCAGGAAGCCGCAATCGAAAACCGCATGGCGGAACTATCCAACCTGCTTGCCGAAAACCGTGAGTTGAATGCACATGTGGAGCAGGCCAACCGAATGTCTGCCGATGTAAACGAGCGCTTCCTCAATCGCCTCGGCGCCGACCTGCACGATGGCCCATTGCAAAAGCTGGCAGTGGCTGTCCTCTGGCTCGACAGTTTGACAGCCAAGAAGGTGGGCGCAGTGAGACAAAGCAAGCGGGTTGGCGAGAATATTCAGCTCATTCGATCAACGATCAACGAGGTTCTCAAAGAGGTGAGGCATATTGCAACGGGGCTTGTACTTCCGGAGCTTGCCAAGCGCAGCCTGACGGAAACACTGCAACTCGTCGTTGACGCCCACCAAATGCGGACCAGAACCTCGGTTGAACTTGTCTGCCAAAATGTGCCGGAACTGTTTTCCGCCACACTCAACAATACCATCTACCGGTTTGTGCAGGAGGGGCTCAGTAACGCATTTCGCCACGCACAGGGGCGCGGCCAGAAGGTGAAGACGGCCATCGACAATGATATTTTGACCGTTGAAGTGGAGGACTCGGGCGAGGGCTTCACCATTGGCGACGTACCGAGTTTACCTCTGCACCTTGGACTTTCGGGAATACAACACCGCATTACGGCAATTGGCGGCACGTTTGAAATCGAAACCTCCCATGGCAATGGCACCAGGCTCCGGGCCAAGATACCACTCGCGAGTTTTCCAGACCTCGTTGAACCATCGACCCCTGCGGGAGCAACGTCATGAACCGAATAATACGGATTGGGGTCGTTGATGATCATCCGCTGCTTTTGGACGGCATCCTTCACGCGCTGGGAAAAAATCCTGATTTCGAAATCGTCGGCACGGGCCAAACGATGACTGAGGCCATCGTGCTGGCGCAAAATCACAAGCCAGACGTCATGCTGCTCGATGTTGGAATAGAAGGTGGTGGGATTCAGGCTGCACATCACCTCTCCAAGTCGGCGCCGACTGTAAGGCTGATCATGTTTACCGCTTCGGAACGGCCAGATCATGTCAATGCCGCACTGGCGGCAGGGGCCATGGGCTATGTCTTGAAGGGGGCCAGTAGCCGGGAATTGAGCGAAAGCATCAGAACTGTAATTGATGGAAAGCGCTACATCACGCCCGACCTGGCCATGATGATCCTCTCGCCCAGGGCACCTGCTCCCATTCAGAATGTGGATGAAGATCTTCCACCAAAACTCTCCAGGAAAGATTTTACCAGCCGCGAGATTGATGTCATCGAATTGCTATCGGCCGGGAAGACCAACCGACACATCGCCCAGGAGCTTTCCCTGAGCGAGAAAACCGTGAAGCACCACATGTCCAACATCATGGAAAAACTTCAGGTCCACAACAGGCTATCCGCTGCCCTCATATTGTCGAAATGGATTCAGTCAAAAAACGACTGACCGCTGAGGTTGGCGGCAATCTGTAGCATGACGATTGGGGAGCGACGAAAATGGGAATGTTAGTTCCAGAACTTATGGCGGCAGTACAACTCGTTGGTCATGGCGGATATGAAAAACTTGTCTACACCGAAAGTGCGCCCATACCGATAGCGGGTCCCGGAGAAGTCCTTATAAAAGTGCTTGCGGCGGGCATTAACAATACGGACATCAATACGCGTATTGGCTGGTATTCCTCACACACGACCCAAGGCACAGCGGAGAGTGCAGAAGCTGACGTTTTGCCAGTCCAGGGTGATTGGACGGGAGGCGGGCTCATATTCCCCCGAATTCAAGGCGCTGACGTTTGTGGTGAGATCGTAAAGGTAGGCGCGGGAATTAGTGAGAGCCGCCTCGGCCAGAGGGTGATTGTCCAAAGTTGCTTACGATCATTGCGGCAGGATGAGTTTACGCCCTGGCTCGGCTCAGAACGCGATGGGGGCTTCGCGCAATTTGTTTCGGCCCCGTCTGCCGATACCCATCACATACAGTCGGACCTCACGAACGCCGAGCTTGCGGCAGTGCCGTGCGCTTTTGCGACAGCCGAAAATCTTCTTTACCGCGCGGGACTGATTGCTGGAGAGAGTGTTCTCATTACCGGGGCGTCGGGCAATGTTGGAATTGCTGCCATTCAATTGGCGAAACGTCGTGGGTGTCATGTTACTGCCATCGCAGCGTCTGGAAAACTTGCAGAGCTAAAATCGGTGGGTGCAGACAGGTGCGTAGAACGAGGCTCTTGTCTGACATCCATGCTAGAGCATAACAGTTTCAATGTTGTCATAGATGTTGTGGGCGGATCACAATGGCCAGAACTATTGAATGTCCTTAAACCAAAAGGACGCTATGCCGTGTCAGGTGCGATTGCGGGTCCGATTGTTGAGCTGGATTTGCGGAAGCTCTATCTGAAGGACCTATCCCTGTTTGGTTGCACTTCGCAAGACGCACAGGTTTTTCCAAATCTTGTAGGCTACATCGAACGCAATGAAATCAGGCCAATTGTAGCCAAAGAATATCCGCTGCGTGACATCATCATGGCCCAAGAGGAATTTCAGGCAAAAAAACATGTGGGGAAAATCGTGCTCATTCCACCGAGCCTTTAATGTAATCAACGCAATTCCCTGCTGCTAAAAGGTTGTCCAGAATTGATTGAGACCTCACCTGGGTTTCCCGCGCCTATCGAACTGGCATCGATCGTGGGGGTGTTGGAATGTTGACAGTCCGTCTTCAAGCGCTCAAATGACTTGAGTTTTTTGGTAATATTGTCATTTGCAGGAAACTCAGCAGTTCAACTGGAATAGCAAAGCGCCATGCCTGCAAATGATAGTGAGACGCCCAATAGAAGTGTAACGGCAAGGGAAGTGGCGGACCGCGCTGGAGTGTCCATTTCAGCAGTGTCCCGGGCCTTCACAAACGGGGCCAGCGTTGCTCCAGCGACGCGAAGCAAGATACTGAAGTCCGCTCGAGCGCTGGGTTACCAGCCCAACGTCATGGCGCGGAGCTTGATGACGGGGCGAACCGAGCTGATTGGACTTGTCTCAAACAACTTCGACAACCCGGCGTTTATGGAAATTTTTGATTTGTTCACACGGCGGCTGCAGGACCTTGGCCTGCGACCTTTGTTGGCCAATCTCTCCGGCGATTCAGACCCGCAAAAAGCAATTGCCATGCTGCGTCAATACAAAGTCGATGGCGTGATCATTGCTTCTTCCACTGTTTCGCCTGCGTTTATTGAGGGTTGCCTGGCAGCAAAAATGCCTTTGGTCCATGCCTTTGGCAAAAGCACCAGAAAACCTTCAGGGTATGTTGTTGGCGCCGACAATCTGCAAGGCGGAAGGCTTGCTGGACAAATTCTGCTGGAACATGGTTACCGCAAAGTCGCCTTTCTTGGTGGCCCACGATCAGCAAGCTCAACCGCTGACCGCCTGCAGGGCTTTCGCGCCAGACTGAAGGAAAATGGCCTCACTCCCGTCAAGGAAGTCTTTGCCGACAGATATTCTCACGAGAGTGGACAGCAAGTCATGCGGCAGCTGCTGGCGGAAAGACATATCGAAGCGGTGTTCTGTGGAGACGACATTCTGGCAATGGGTGCATTGGATGCCTGTAAAGTAAGTAGCAGATCCGTTCCAAAAGACATCGGCATTCTCGGCTTCAATGATATCGCCATGGCGTCTTGGGCGGCATACGACCTTTCAACCATTCGACAACCAATTGCCGAGATAATCGTGGCGGCCGTCGACCTCTCGATCAAACTCGTTTCAGATCAACATTTGACACCGCAAGCAAAGCTCTTTGCGTGTGAGCCGGCCCTGCGCAGTACTTTGCGTCGGCGTTAATCCCGTAAACTCGGTGGACGCGCGTCGGTCCATTGTCCACCCGTCCTGGCGGAATCGACTGACGCTTTTATTGCCGCAATCGAGCGCAATCCATCGATTGCCGTTGGAAAATGCAAGGCATGAGGGTCGGGAGCAACTCCCGCGCTCTGGGCCGATATCACATCAGCAAGGTCAGTGTAGATGTTTGCAAAGGCCACTAGCATGCCTTCGGAATGACCTGTGGCGATGCGTGTGGCCCGTTCCGCATCTGACGACAGCCCGCCCATGCCGCGTTCGATGGTTTCAGTACGACCGTTGAGGGGTGTCCACTGCAACTGGTCCGGCCATTGCTGGGCCCAGCGCAGTCCGCCCTTTTCACCAAAAACGCGAATATTGAAACCATGGAAACTCCCGACAGCCACTGAACTGGTCCAGAGGCGCAACGTCGTTCCGCCATCCATCCTCACATTGACCATGGCATCATCTTCCAGCTTGCGGCCGGCGATGGTTGAGACGAAATCTGCTGAGAGTTCGCGGGCGTTCTGGCCCGATACGAAGCTTGCCATGTGCAATGCGTGAATGCCACAGTCAGCAAACTGGCCGGAAATTCCGGCCTGTTCCGGGTCATAGCGCCAGCGCATGCGCGGGTTGTCTGCATCCGC
>JANMKJ010000334.1:0-5767 GCA_031371945.1 Rhodobiaceae bacterium | reverse complement strand
TTTCTCGAGAAGCGGGAGCAGTCCGCGGGTGAACAGCAGGGTTCCCGTCACATTGCCGGTAATGGTGTTGGCGATTGCATAGGCATCGTGGCTGGTCATGGACCCCGACAGCCATGAAGCACCGTTGTTGATGAGAATGTCCACAGGGGTTCCCTCATCGCGCATTTTCTTGGCGGCCAGGGTTACCTGGCTGATGTCGGCCAAATCGATGTGCAGTGTTTCTGGACGCTTGCCAACGCGGAGTTTGATCGATTCCGCGAGAGACATGAGGTTCTCAACGTTGCGGCCGGTAAGAATGACTTCGGCCCCGGCATCGGCAAGGCAAACCGCGAAGGCAGCCCCAAGACCGCGGCCTGCCCCGGTGATGATAATGCGTTTGTTCTTAAAGCTCATGGTCAAAACCTAGCGCAAATTATTTGGCTTAGTAAGTGTCGGCGGCGCGCACGCGATTGCCGAAGGCCGCAATAATGAGGCAGGCAATAACGATTAGCCAGAAGGCTTCGCCAAGGCTGGTGACCTGGGCCGTAAAGCCGATGAGGGGCGGGCCTGCGAGGAACCCCGCGTACCCCAAGGTTGTTACCGCGGCGATGCCCCGACCCGGCGCTTCCGGTTCGAGGCGGCCACCACCTGCAAACAACACGGGAGCGATATTGCCAATGCCAATACCTGCAAAAGTGAAGGCCACAACGGCCACGGTGAACGACGAAACGGTAATCGCCAGACTAAGGGCCGCGCACGTGAGCAGGGCGCTGGTGACCACCATTTGCACGGCACCGAATTTCTGCCGCAACCAATCACCCGAGAGCCTTGCTGCTGCCATGCCAGCGGAGAAAAAGCCATAGGCCAAGGCCGCGGTTCCGGCATCCACGCTGAACTTCTGGGTGAAATATATGGCGCCCCAATCAAGAACGGAACCTTCGGCCATGAGGGCCAGGAAGCACAGCAGGCCCAGGCCTATGGTAGCCTTGGTGGGCCAGCCAAAATGGGTGTCAGAGAGGCCCTTGTCGGTGGAGGCCGGCAGCAAGTATCGCGAGGCCGCCAGGAGCACGCAGAGGGAACCTACGCCCGCAGATACAATGTGGGTAAACTCGCTCATATGGCCCAGGGCCGCCGCACCCAAGAACGCCCCAACCATGCCGCCAATGCTGAAGCCGCCATGCAGCATCGACATGACGGGCTTTTGCAAGGCACGCTCTACGGCAATGCCGTGGGCGTTCATGGATACGTCCATGCTGCCGATCAAGGCGCCAAGAATGAAACCAGCAATCACGAATGTTGCAAGGGTAGGGGCCATGACGGGGGCGATGAAAGCGAGGCAGAACAGGGCACCGGCCACGACTGTCGTATGGGCGCTACCAAATCGGTTGATCAGGGCCCCCGCGAGTGGCATGGCCACAACGGCCCCCCCGGCAAAGGCGAGAAGTGCCAAACCAAATATGCCCGGCCCCACGGCAAGGCGTTCCTTGGCCAGCGGTATGTGGGGAACCCACGACCCCACCATTATGCCGTGGACGAGGAAAATGGTGAAAGTAGCCCAGTAGGCTTTGGCGGGAGTTGTGTTTGACATGGTGTTCCACGATGTTGTTTGGGCACTGGATAACTTGAACGGTGTGATAATCCTACAAATATTATCGCATGGCTGCGTGGTGCAGGGGCCAAAGTTCAGCTTCACTTTATGGCATCAATTTCATAAGCTGGTGGCTCACTTTGCTGGTGGGGTTTTTGCCGATGTCTATCTACGATACTGATCTTGAGAAAAATGCCGCCAATTACCAGCCGCTGACGCCGCTGTCGTTTCTGGCGCGCTCGGCACGGGTTTATCCGGAACGGCTCGCAATCATTCACGGACGGCAACGCACCACCTATGGGCAGTTCTACGCACGGGCTCGCCAGCTCGCCTGCGCGCTTTCCAAGGCTGGGCTGAAGAAGAACGACACGGTATCAGTGATACTCGCCAATACGCCCGCCATGCTGGAATGCCACTATGGTGTACCCATGATGGGGGCGGTTCTCAACACGCTCAACACCAGGTTGGATGCCGCAACCATCGGCTTTTCCCTGGATCATGCAGAAACGAAATTGTTGTTTGTTGACAAGGAGTTCTCGACCCTTGCCAAGAATGCGATTCAACTGATGAAGGGCCCCAAGCCCATCGTCATTGATTATGTCGATCCTGAATTTTCCGTTGAGGGGGAACGCTTGAGTTCCATCGAGTACGAGCAGTTCATCGCAACCGGTGATGCTGATTTTGCCTGGGTTTGGCCTGCTGACGAATGGGATGCGATCTCGCTCAACTACACTTCGGGCACGACTGGCAATCCCAAGGGCGTCGTTTACCACCATCGCGGCGCCTATCTTCTGGCGCAGGGCAATGTGCTGGTCACGTCCATGCCCAAGCATCCAGTCTATCTGTGGACGTTGCCGATGTTCCATTGCAATGGCTGGTGCTTTCCATGGTCGATTTCGGTCGTGGGCGGAACGCATGTCACCCTGCGCTGGGTGCGCTCAAAACTAATTTGGGATGCACTGGCCGAGCATGGTGTGACCCACCTCTGCGGGGCCCCCATCGTGATGTCAACGGTGCTCAATGCGCCCGATAGCGAAAAGAAAAAACTGAACCATGTCGTTGAATTTTTTACCGCCGCTGCACCACCGCCGGAGGCCGTGCTAGGCGCCATGGCAGAGCAGGGGTTCAATGTCACCCATCTCTATGGCCTGACCGAGACCTATGGACCCGCCACGGTGAATGACTGGAAGCCCGAGTGGAACGAACTTGATGGCCCGGCACGGGCTAAGCGAAAAGCACGGCAAGGGGTGCCCTATCATGCGCTGGAAGATCTGACAGTCATGGATCCGGATACGATGAAGCAAGTTCCTGCCGATGGCGAAACCATGGGCGAGGTCATGTTCCGTGGCAACGTGGTGATGAAGGGGTATCTCAAAAATCCGAAAGCCACGCGGGAAGCCTTTGCGGGCGGTTGGTTCCATTCGGGGGACTTGGGTGTAAAGCACGTGGATCACTATATCCAGCTCAAGGACCGGTCGAAAGACATCATCATCTCCGGGGGCGAGAACATCTCATCAATTGAGGTTGAGGATTGCCTTTACAAGCATCCTGCCATCCAGGCCGCGGCGGTGGTGGCAAAGCCCGACGACAAGTGGGGCGAAACCCCTTGCGCATTCATCGAGCTGAAGCCCGGCAAGCAGGCCAGTGCCGAAGACATCATGGAATGGTGCAGGCAGGGGCTGGCCAAATTCAAGGTGCCACGGCATGTGGTGTTTGTGGAGTTGCCAAAGACCAGCACCGGCAAGATCCAGAAGTTCAAGCTCAGGGACAGGGCAAAGGACGTCTGATCAATGGCAATCGCACTGCCATGCCATCACGATGATTATAAAGTGGAAAAATGAAATGGCCGGGTCTGTGCCCGACCATGCGTGTGAGGCAGGTCAGGCCGCCTGGGGCCGTGCTTCCAGCTTGGTGATTTCGTCTTTTATCTTGAGTTTTCTGCGCTTTATCTCAGCAATTTCCTGGTCGGTGCTGGCAGGGTGGGCGATGGCTTCAGCCAATTCTTTTTCAAGTATGCGATGTTTGGATATCAACTCACTCAGATGGGCTTGAAGAGACATTAAGACCTCCAACAGTGTTTAAGTTAACGACAGTATGATGACATAGAGTTGGGGGCTTGTCGAATGACTTTCAAAGGCATAGGTGAAGGTGGTAAAAAATCGGTCTAGAGGGGAATTCGGGCTTACATGGACACGTTGCAGGAAGTTGCGATTCGTTCAAAGTTGCAAAATTTGTTGCAGCAGCATCGCGATCTCGACGTTGCAATCCTATCGCTCGAGGAGAAGGGTACCAGTGATCCCTTGCAACTGCGGCGGCTGAAGAAAATGAAACTGGATTTGAAAGACAAAATTCTGCATCTCGAAAACATGCTCATTCCTGATATCATTGCGTGAAAGGCAAATTCTGTTGAAAGCTCCCGTTGCCATTGTCATGGGCAGCCAGTCAGACTGGGCCACCATGAAACATGCCGCCGATATTCTGGACATATTGCAGGTGGCCCATGAGGCCAAGATTGTCTCTGCCCACCGCACACCACAACGGCTGTATGATTTTGCCAGGGCTGCCAAAGCCGATGGCTTTCAGGTGATCATCGCAGGTGCGGGAGGTGCAGCGCATTTGCCGGGCATGGTTGCCGCCATGACAATCCTTCCGGTGTTTGGAGTGCCGGTGGAATCCAAAGCCCTGTCGGGCCAGGACTCACTGTTGTCGATCGTGCAAATGCCGGCAGGCATACCGGTTGGAACGCTGGCCATTGGCAAGGCCGGAGCCACCAATGCAGGGCTGCTGGCAGCCAGTGTCCTGGCATTGGCTGACAAGTCCCTGGCCAAGCGGCTGGAGGCCTGGCGGGCCCAGCAAACGGCAGCGGTTGCGGTAACGCCCAAGGATGACGCGTGATGCTGCTGGAGAAACCCTTGGCGCCTGGTTCGACCATTGGCATTCTGGGCGGCGGGCAGTTGGGCCGCATGCTTGCCCAGGCTGCCGCAAAGCTAGGTTTCAACAGCCATATCTATGCGCCGGAAGCTGATAGCCCCGCTTTCCAGGTTGCGGCAGCACACACGGTTGGCAGCTACGACGATTTCACCGCATTGGAAAAATTTGCCAAAGCCGTAGACGTTGTCACCTATGAATTTGAGAACGTGCCGGGCGAGGCGGTGTCGTTTCTTGAAACGCGCTGCGTGCTGGCACCCAGTGCGGCGGCGTTGAAGACCGCACAGGACCGGGTGGATGAAAAGACCTTCATCGCCGGGCTCAGCATTCCGGTTGCACCCTTTGCGCCGGTGGCGTTTGAAAAGGATCTTGCAACCGCGCTGAAGAAAATTGGCAGGCCGGCGATCTTGAAAACCCGCCGCTTCGGCTATGACGGTAAGGGACAGACGAAAATAAACGCTGACACGTCGCCGGCGGTGGCGTGGGCCGATATCGGCAAGTCGCCGGCCATCCTTGAAGGCTATATTGCGTTCGACATGGAAATTTCAGTAATCGCGGCCAGGGGCTGGGATGGCACGGTTGCGGTATATGACGTGCCCGAAAACCACCATGAGAATCACATCCTGAAAACCGCAACAGTGCCGGCGCGTATTTCGGCGGAGACGACGGCTTCTGCCCGGGTCATGGCGCGCCGCATAATTTCGGCGCTGGATTACGTGGGCGTCATGGGCATTGAGATGTTTGTGTCGGGCAAGAGCCTGATCGTTAACGAAATAGCGCCCCGGGTGCACAATTCCGGTCACTGGACCCAGGATGCCTGCGTGGTTTCCCAATTTGAACAGCATATTCGGGCAATTTCGGGTTGGCCTCTGGGAGATACGAAGCGCCATTCCAACGTGGTCATGCACAATATTCTGGGCGACGAGGCCGGAAAATGGGCGGAATATGCAGGCCAACCCCAAACCGGGGTGCATTATTACGGCAAATCCGAACCCCGGCGGGGCCGGAAAATGGGCCACATAAATGTGCTGACCCCTCGACAGGGGTAGAAACCTGTGGTACGCCACGCCAACTTTTGAGCAGCCCCTTTTCGAAGGGGCTTCTTTTCATGAATTTAACATTGACCAATTCGAGGTAGCACTTGCAAGTCGTAGTCCGTGACAACAATGTCGATCAAGCCCTGAAAGTCCTCAAGAAGAAGATGCAGCGTGAGGGCATTTTCCGTGAAATGAAGCTTCGCGGCGCATTTGAAAAGCCATCGGAGAAGAAGGC
>JANMKJ010000315.1:0-5875 GCA_031371945.1 Rhodobiaceae bacterium | reverse complement strand
GGGGCGATTGAAATCGAACAGGAGAATGACGCGTTCTTCGGTCGTGTCATTCCAGACCTCATGTTCGTAGGTGTCATCGAACACGAAGATCTCGCCAGGGTGCCAGACGTTGATGGTATTGCCGACGCGCATACGACATTTTTCTGCGTCCTTGGGGATAATCAGGCCGAGGTGGGCGCGCAGTATACCTTTGGAGACGCCTGTGTGGGCAGGGATATGGTAGCCGGGACTCAATATCGAAAACCATGCAATCTGCAATTCAGGCACGGCTTCAAGCAGGCGCGTGGTAACCGGCGCCTGCCTGCAATTTTTTTCCATTTTCTGGCCGAAGCCAAACAAAATGAAGGTACGCCAATTGGTACCTTTTGAAATCTTCATCTGGTCGGGCGAAACTTCTTGAAATGCGGGTATCGCATCACGGTGGCGAAGGATTCCTTCGGCTTCCTGACGAATGGCTTTCCAGTTGTCTGTGAAGCTTTCCAGAAATGCAAAATGCCGTGAATCCAACACCGGGGTATCGCCCACCAGAGATTGGCTTCCCAGGAAATTTCCCAGACGGCGAATACCGCGCTTGCCATAATATTTTACGGTTTTGCGACGCCACTTTTTAAAGCGTCGCAGTCGGGTATCAGGGGGGATGTTCAAGGTATCCGTCATGGGGCACGTCATAGCGTAGTTGCTGATCCAACTCAACTTGGGCTGGTCACTGGTCAAACACTGGTTTTGCGGCTAACTCATGGCCAAGCTGGAGAGATACCAAATCATGCGGAAAATGGCTGTATTGCGCAAAGGGGTTTCACCCAGGGGATCGCAAAAAGAATGGATATGACATGACGCAAAAGCAGGTGATTGTTGTGGGGGCTGGCATTATCGGAGCCTCCATCGCGTGGCACCTGGCCAAGGGTGGAGCGGACGTCACCATCCTCGATGCGGGCGAAGGGGGAGGCGTTGCAACCCGCAATTCTTGGGCATGGATCAATGCCAGTTGGGGGAATCCGGAGGCCTATTTCAGGCTCCGGGAGCGATCAATGTTCGAGTGGCGGCGCATTGACCGGGACGTGCCGGGCATGAACGTAGATTGGTGTGGCGGACTGCTGTGGGACTTGCCGCCGGACAAGCTGGAAGAATATGCACGCGAGCATAGCTCCTGGGGTTACGGCATTCGCCGCGTCGACCGTGCTGAAGTTTTGCGAATCGAACCCAATATCAAGCAGCCACCAGACTTCGCCTTGCATGTGGCGGTGGAGGGTAAGGTCGAACCCGTGGCGGCTGCCAAGGCATTTCTGGAGGGTGCAGTCGCTTTAGGGGCCACCTTCCTGCGCAATACTGCGGTGAAATGGCTGATCGAAAAAAATGGGTGGGTTACGGGGGTTGCCATAAATGATGGCGTGTTGCGTGGCGATGAGGTTGTGATTGCGGCAGGCGAAGGCGCAAATTCGCTACTTTCAAGCATTGACATCAGACTTGATCTCACGGCACCCCCGGGCTTGCTGGTGCATTCAAAGCCCATGGGAGAAGTCTTGCGGGGGCTGGTGATGACGCCGGAACTCCACGTCAGGCAAACCAGTGAGGGGAGGCTTGTGGCTGGCTCCGATTTTTCTGGTTCAGTAGTGCTCGATAAAGTCGACCTTTCAGCCAGAACTCTTTATCGCAAGGTTCAGGATATGGTGGCGGGGTCGGAAGAAGTTGAGATGGAGTTTCATACGCTAGGCCACAGGCCAACCCCTGCTGACGGGTTTCCGGCCATTGGCCGGCTCAAAGAATTGACTGGGCTCTATGTGGCCGTATTGCATTCCGGCGTTACCTTGGCACCGGTCGTTGGCTTGTTCGCCTCCCATGAACTGCTTGACGGCAGGCGCGATGGCCTGCTTGCCCCCTACCATCCCGACAGACTTTTGAAATTCTGATGGAAAACGCGAAGTAGCGAGCGCAAGTAGCTGAAAATGAATCACAATCAGGGTGTGTTGTTCAATACGGTACGATCAATCTTTCTCGGTACCATGGGAGGGATGCTGTGTTTCTGGCTTGGCGTTCCGGCACCGTGGCTGGCTGGAAGTTTGATTGCCACCATTGTAGCGATCTATAGCCACCAGCAACTTGATTTGCCCGATTGGTTGAGAACCGCAGCGTTCATTCTGTTGGGCGTGCAAACGGGAACTGCGGTGACTGAAGACACGCTGGCGCGAGCGGCACAATGGCCGTTGAGCATACTGTGCCTTGCCGTTACCGTTGGACTGATCGTATGGGCATGCACTTATTACTATACGATGTTGCGGGGCTGGGACCGGCCAACCGCCCTGTTTGCAAGCCTACCCGGTGCCCTGTCGCTGGTCATTCTACTGGCAGGTTCCTCGGGTGCAGATATGCGTCGCGTTACCATTGCACAATGTGTACGGCTGTTCTTTCTCATTGCCGCACTCCCAGCCGTGATCAAATACATATCACCATTGCAGGTGGCTGAAAATGCTGCAGTGACCATGGGAAGCATCCCGGAGATTTTCATTCTCCTGGTGGCATCCGCGGTTGCGGGGCTGGTGTTCATGAAACTGAACATTCCGGCTGGTCTCATACTCGGCGCTTCTCTCGTAAGTGCAGGTTTGGGATTAACAGGTGTTGTGCATGGCGCTGCTCCCAATTCCATACTCATTCCTGCCAACATCATCCTTGGAGTGATGATCGGGTTAAGGTTCAACGGCGTTTCATTCGGTGAATTGAAGGCAGCGTTTGGTGACGGTTTTGCGGGATTTGTCATCGCGATGGTTATTGCCATATTGGGTGCCGTCATAACCAGCAATGTCGCTGATTTGCCATTGTCACTCACCCTCCTGGCTTTCGCGCCAGGTGGACTGGAGGCCATGACCATTATGGCATTCGCCCTCAATCTGGATCCTGCCTATGTGGCAGCACATCAGGTGGCAAGATATATCGGCATGGTGTTGCTGATGCCTGCGGTCACGGCCTATGTGCTCAACCGCGGGGTAATGGTTGACAAGACTTCGGGTGTGGACGTGGACTAGCCGGCATGGCCATTTCCACGAATCGGGAACTGCCCTAAATCATCGGTAAATCGGAGAACTGCATGTCCACAACGGCCCGTCCATTTCGCGAAATTCTGGTGCAGTTGCTCGCTACGGTGATGATTCCCGTATCGGTGGCCGGGACCGGACTCTATTACACGCGCTGGCAGCAGAACCTGAACGACCTGAAGACAATGATCGATCTCGTCAGTGACCAAAATCCGGAGCGCCGCAAGTATGGCGTTGCGATGTTTGAGTATCTGCTGAAGAACGACAAGGTGCCCGTGGAATTTGTGGCGGCCCAACTCTCCTATGCCAACTCATCGGCCGATAAGGAACTGCTCCCACTCATGGAGCAAGCCTTGCTCAAGGCCTCCGCTGAAAATCCCAAGGTGGCTGAGACTTTCAGGCAGGCGCTGGAGCGCATGCCGAGCCGGGTTTTTGTTCATGCCATGAACGACAAGCAACGGGTGTGTGTTAACCTGTTGATGTCGAAAATGAAGGATACGGACCGTACCAACATTGTAGTCCCGGGGTTTGCCCGGGCGACATGGAGTGGTGCTGACCATGAACTCCGGGTATTTCGCGAAACTGATCTTGGCCGGGGAAATGACCTCGTCAAGATTTTCAGGGACGTCGGCTTACCTGTGGCCCTGAAGGATCTCTCGGCTGGGGAGAACAATGCCGCCAAGGCCCGCGCCAACACTTTTGAACTGTGGTTTGGCGGCGCCCCCTTGCCGGCTTCCTGCGGAATTTGAGCTGGCCCCAAACCTGCACGGGAATTTAGAACTTGCAGTAACCCTATGGTTCTGTCTTGTTTTGATACAGTTAGTGAGTGTAGGGAACCAATTCGGTGGCAGAGCATGACGACCTGAGTGGTGCATTGCGCAAAGCCCGTTTGGCGGAAGCTGCACACTTTGAAGCCGTATTGGGCATCAGGGACTCTAAGTCACTGCGTTTGCAGGTCCTCAAGGACGAGCTTGACCCCATCATTACTGCCACGGCGGACGCCAACAAAATCTTTGATCTGGCACTTGTTCCCGGTGAACCACCGCGGTTGTGGGTAGATTTGATCTCGTCTGTTGTCATGGAGCCGGATTATCGCACCTATAGGTTGCTGCAGGATAATCAGGGTGGCCGAGAGACCCTTTTTGAAACGGTAAACCGTGATGAAATGCTGAATTTTCTTAAGTCCTACATGGCGCATCGCATGATTGCCCGGGAAAGGCTGGTGGCCTCTGCTACCGCACCGCAACAGATGGTTGCGAGATATTCCACGGGAGCCGTGATCTATGCCTGGCTGAGCGGATTCCTGCTTGGGTTGCTTGCCTTGCTTGTGGCCGCTATCTCATTGGGAAAGCTGAAGTTTTAGACATTAATACAACCGTTACAATTTGAAACACCATTTGATTTCACCAAAGTCACCTGCCTTGTTACTCAGAACGTTGAGATTAGAGGCGGGAATCGCCCAAGGGCCAATTGATGACGGTGAATGCGGTTAAAATAGAAATTGAAGCGGCGGGAACAGAACTGTCCCGTACACCGCGGTCAAATCGTAATCTTGAGCAGAAACTGGGTGGATTCAAGACTATTGCCGAGGGCTTGGACTATGCAGCCCGTGGCGTTACGGGCTTTAATTTCTATTCTGGCAAGGGCGTGTTACAGCATGTTTTGCCGTTTTCTGATATGCGCGGCCGGTCTTTAGCTACGGCGCGGAAACTCATTTCTGCCGGATTGAAGCGTGGCGACCGGGTGGCGGTTATTGCCGAGACCGGACCTGAGTTCATGTCAGTGTTTTTTGGTTGCCAGTACGCTGGCCTGGTTCCCTGTCCGATGCCTTACACCATGTATATCGGTGGCAAGGATGCCTATATTGAGCGCGTGTCAGGCATGCTGCGTGCTGCTGCGGCCTGCGCAGTCATCACCACCTCTGACCTTGAAGGACACATTCGCAGTGGCGCTGAAGGTGCTGGCATTGACAAGGTGCTGACTCATGAACAATTGCAGTCGTTGCCTGAGTCGCTGGTAAAACTTGAAACCTTTGGACCCGACGATGTTGCCTACATCCAGTATTCGTCGGGCTCCACGTCTGAGCCCAAGGGCGTTTTGATTACACAGCGCGCCATAATGGCCAATACCGTTGGCATGTTGCGTGATGGCTTGCAGGTTACCCAGAATGACCGGGCTTTCTCGTGGCTGCCATTGTATCATGATATGGGTCTGGTGGGCTTTTGCCTCACTCCGCTTATGGGGCAGGTGAGTGCAGACTATATTTCCACACCATCCTTTGCGCGGCGTCCTGCCTTGTGGTTGCGTCTGATGTCTGAAAATCGCAGCACAATTTCTTCTTCCCCCAGTTTTGGTTATGAACTGGCGGCCAAGCGCATTAATGGCGAAGCTGTAACGCTTGACCTGAGCAATTGGCGGGTTGCAGGCATTGGCGGCGACATGGTGCGGGCCGACGTGTTGAAGCGGTTTGGCGAAACACTTTCAGTGGCGGGATTCAATGAAAAGGCCTTCATGCCAGGTTACGGCATGGCAGAATCCACCCTTGCGGTGTCATTTGCCGACGTAAACCAGCCCATTCGCGTCGACACCATAGACAAGGCAGCCTACAAGGATTCGCGCCTTGCCGTTCCTGCAAGGCCCAACCAGGCCAAAGACACTGTGCGCAGTTTTGTTGCCTGTGGAAAGGCACTTCCGGGCCACGAAATGCAAGTTCGTGATGACAATGGGCGCGTATTGGGTGATCGTGAAATAGGCCACGTTTTCGTGAGCGGCCCCAGCCTGATGTCGGGTTACTTTCATGATGGAGCAGCAACTGACGCTGTCATTTCAGCAGATGGCTATTTGGCAAC
>JANMKJ010000303.1:0-13142 GCA_031371945.1 Rhodobiaceae bacterium | reverse complement strand
GTGTCACTTCCCAGCGCACGGGTGCCAGACTTTTGAGGGTGCGATGAACGTCAAGGCGCGGGGTCATGCCCTCTTTTCCCAATTTCGACATTCAAAGGCAAGCAGTGTAACTTTACCCGACTCAAACAGCAGCAATGAGGCGGCAATGTACGAACTTAGCTTTTTGATTTCGATTGTCACATTCGTGATGGTTCTGATTGCCTTCAACAAATCTGCCAAGCTCGAAACTAAAATCGCCCAGCTTAAGCTGGCGCTCGGGCAGTTAACTGATGAAATGACCAAGCTTCGGGGCGAGCCAGTTGCACCGCCAAAAGCCAAAAAAGCTGCGGCTGCCGCTGCGTCGGCCGTTCCCAAGGCTGCGGTGGTCGCAGATGTTCCTGAACCTACCAAAACAAAGGTCTGGGACTCCAAACCGGTGACTGCTACTCCTTCCATTTCTGTTCCAGCTGCCCAGCCTACGCGCAAGCGCGACATGGAGCAGGCGGTTGCGTCACGCTGGTTTGTTTGGATTGGGGGCATTGCGGTAGCCATCGGCGGCCTGCTGTTCGTGAAATATGCCTATGACAACGGCCTGATATCGCCAGCCTTGCAGGTATTCCTGGGGTTGGTTTTGGCTGTCGCCCTGGTGCTTGCCGGTGACCGGCTTCGCGCCAAATCGGCTGAGGGCGACTATGTTCCTGCGGCGCTTTCGGCGGCAGGCCTCGCCATTGCATTCGCCAGCATCTATGCGGCCTATGCGCTGTATCAATTGGTAGGTCCAACGCTTGATTTCGTGGGACTGTCGATCGTCGGCCTTGCGGGCTTGGCACTATCCTTGCGGCAGGGTCCGTTGATTGCGGCGCTCGGCCTTTTGGGCTCCTACGTCACACCCATGCTCATATCATCCCCCGATCCCTCAGCCTGGGGATTTTTCCCCTACCTGCTGGTCATTCTGGCGGCTAGCTTTGCTGTACTGCACAGGCGGTCCTGGTGGTGGCTCGGATTTGTGGCAATTGCGGGATCTGCCCTATGGTCCTTCCTCTGGCTGAGCGGGCCGTTTGAATTGGCAGACGTCTTGCCGCTTGGACTGTTTGCCTTGGCATTGGGCGGGATTTCCATGTTTGGAATTTCAGGTCGCGCCATCCTCGCCAGTGAAACCGGTTCGTTGCTAGATCCCGCCGCCATGACAATGCCGTTGAAGATCGGCACGGTGGGCGTGATTGCAGCGAGCTTTGTGGTGGCAGGCCTGGTGCTGATAAGCGAACACGGCAATTCAGCGTTGATCCTGTTTGCCGTGGCCATGGCTTGCGTTTGTGCATTTTCCTGGTTCAAGAGGGGCAATACGGCAGCTGCACTGGTAGCCGCGGCCCTGTCATTTGTCGTCCTGATGGCCTGGCAACAGGCTTCATTTGTCGAATGGGCGATGGATGAGCGGGGATTTTGGACCACCTTGCTGGGCGGCCAAGCCCAACCCTTCTTGAGCTGGATGTTGGCGGCTGGCGTGGCCTTTACCGCACTTGGCCTTGCGGGAGTGTTCATGCGAACCCCAGCTGTGACCTGGGCGGTCCTGGCATCGGCTGCCGCGGTCCTGTTTCTCGGTGGTGCGTGGTCGCGCGTGGAAGGGTTACTGAGTGAACCCGTGTGGGCCCTGCTTGGGGCGATGGCTGCACTGGCATTGCTGGCCGCCATGTGGTTGAGACGAAGCCATGCGGCTGATGCCAACAGTAACCTTGCCAGTGGCATTTTGTGCATTGGTGCGGCGGCCTTGCTCGTCTTTACCGAAGACCGCCTGCTCAACGGTGTGTGGCTCACCATAGCCATTGCCGCGTTGGCTGCAGCCTTTGCCTACATGGCGTGCAGGTTGCCCATAAACCTGCTGGCGCCAACGGCTGCGGCATTGGGCTCACTGACAACGCTTCGGCTCTTTGTATCGCGCGAGTTGTGGAATGACGACCGCACATTGCCATTGGGCCAGCATTGGCCACTTTACGGGTATGGCATTCCCGTCGTTCTGTTTTATATGGCCAGCCGTTGGCTCAAGGCTGCGGGCCACGGGCGATCTTCAACTGCATTTGAGGCATTAAGTCTTGGCCTCGTCATCTCATTGGTGTCCCTCGAACTCAGGGTGCTGATCAGTGGTGGCATCGGCAGTGATGAACCCCAATTGCTCGAGGTGGCCGCGCATATCCTCACGTGGCTTGGTGCGGCCTACGGGCTCATCTACCGCCAGCAGATATTCTCGTCACTCATCTCAACATGGGGTGCGCGCATTCTCATTGCCGTATCGATTTTGATGATTGTTTTCGCAAGCCTTGCCGCGCTGAATCCCATTGTCAGCAAAGAACCGGTTCCTGGAAACATTGTGTTCAATGCGTTGCTTCTGGCTTATCTGGCGCCGGTCCTGCTGCTGGGCTTGATCGCCCGGGGGCTTGGCGCCATCGGGTGGGAAAAACTGCGCCCGACCTTCGGCGGGCTGGCGCTGCTCCTGGCGCTAACCTATGTGACGCTTGAAACCAAACGGGTGTTCCAGGGTCCCAACATGGTGGCATGGTCCATTTCCACGGCGGAATCCTATGCCTATTCTGCCGTTTGGCTCGCTTCGGCTTTTGCCCTGTTTGTAGTCGGTATCAAACTGCAGCGGCAATACATCCGGTATGCGGGGCTGGGCGTCATGGCGCTGGTGGTGCTCAAAGTCTTCCTGTGGGACATGTCCGGGCTGGATGGCATTTACCGCATCCTGTCGTTCATGGGTCTTGGGCTTTGCCTCATCGGCATGGGATGGATTTACACCAGGTTTGTGCAGAAGCCGCAGGCGACTTAAGTCAAACTTCAACGTTATCGATGAGGCGGGTTTTGCCGAGCCACGCCGCTGCCAGCAGCCGCAACGGTTCGTCGCTGTGGGGCTCGGGCACGGCGAGGGACTCGGCGTTGCGCGCGGTCACATAATCGACCTTGAACCCCAGAGTGGTCAGCGAGCGGGAGGCCGCACGCATCGCTTTCTGCGGATCGGTGCCGTGGCGTATCTTATCCGCCGCCTGCGATAAGGACTTGTAAATCGCCGTTGCCTGGCCGCGCTCAAATTTCGAGAGGTAGCGGTTGCGCGAGGAAAGTGCCATGCCATCCGCGTCCCTGACGGTCGGAATGCCAATGACTTCAGTAGGAAGATCAAGATCACGTGCCATGGCAGTCACCACCTGCAATTGCTGGTAATCCTTCTGGCCGAACATGGCGTAGTCAGCTCCGCTCTGGATGAACAATTTTGCCACGATGGTAGCCACGCCATCAAAGAAATGAGGGCGGAATTTGTCTTCCAGGTTGGCTTTGGCTGGACCCTTCATCACCAACGTCGTGGCAAAGTTTTCACCGTAGATTTCATCTGGTTGGGGAGCGAAAATGAGTTGCGCGCCGGCTTCCGCCAATTTTGCCAGGTCACCTGCCTCATCGCGGGGGTAACGGCTCAAGTCCTCGTTGGCGCCGAATTGCTTGGGGTTAACAAAGATCGATACGACGACGTTGTCAGCGCGTTCGAGGCCTTCCCGCACCAGTGCGATGTGGCCCTCGTGCAATGCGCCCATGGTGGGAACGATCGCGTATTTCAGGCCATCGGCCCGCCAGGTTGCGGTTTCCCGGCGTAAGGCTGCAATGGTGCGGACGATTTTTGGTTTCAAGGTTTTGGCCCACTCAGTTTGTTGTGCAATTCTGCATAATTGGTGCAGAATTGCGAGAAAAATTGGCGGGGATGGCATAAAAGTGCCCATCACTTGGAGTACGTCATGACAGTAGAATTGCTTCGCACCGCCATTTCCCACCGCTTGTTCGCCGATGAATCGGCACTTGTCAAAGTGTTAGCCCAAGAAGCCGAAATGGGAAAGGAAGAGCTGAAGAGAATAGCGGAGCAAGCCCGGCTCCTGGTCTCTGCGGTGCGTGCAAATCGGCGGGCCCAGGGAAGCATCGACGCTTTTATGCAGGAGTACTCACTTTCATCCGAAGAAGGTGTGGTTCTGATGTGCATGGCTGAAGCACTGCTCCGCATTCCCGATGCAGAGACGGCTGACAAGCTGATAGCTGACAAGATCGGCGGCAAGGATTGGGAAGGCCATCTCGGACAATCCGAGTCACTGTTTGTGAACGCCTCGGCGTGGGGACTCATGCTCACGGGCAGAATTGTCGAACTCGGGAAGGGCACGCTGACCGATACGGGCAGTTATCTGAAGCGGCTGATTTCACGCTCAGGGGAGCCATTCATCCGCAGCGCCATGAAGCAGGCCATGCGGATCATGGGAAAGCAATTCGTGCTGGGCCGAACGATCGAAGAGGCACTTGCCGTTGCCAAGCCCTTCGAGGCAGAAGGTTATCGCTTTTCCTATGACATGCTGGGGGAAGCGGCATTCACGGCCGAAGATGCAAGGAAATACTTTTCGTCATACGAATCGGCGCTGAAGACTTTGGGTGCCAAAACGACGGGGAAGGACATTTTCTCACGCGCTTCAATTTCGGTGAAGCTATCGGCACTGCATCCTCGATATGATGTGAAGCAGCAGGCACGGGTCCAACAAGAGCTATTGCCGCAGATCTTGAAGCTTTGTGAATTGGCAAAATCGCTGAACGTGGGGCTTACGATTGATGCTGAGGAGGTTAACCGTCTCGACCTTTCGCTCGACCTGTTCGAAAGCTTGGCCAAGGCCGAACGGCTGAAGGGTTGGAATGGTCTGGGTCTGGCGGTGCAGGCCTATGGCAAACGCGCCTTGCCGGTTTTGAAATGGTTGGCTGCACTTGCCAAATCCACCGGCCGACAGTTGCCGGTGCGACTGGTGAAGGGTGCCTATTGGGATACGGAAATCAAGCGAGCCCAGGAAGCCGGGTTTGAAGGCTACCCTCTGTTTACCCGCAAGGTTTCGACCGACGTGAGCTATCTGGCATGTGCAAAATTCATGTTGAACAGTCGCGATGTTTTCTACCCGCAGTTTGCCACCCATAACGCCCACAGCATTGCTGCCATAAGGGTGATGGCGGGGGAGAGCAGGGGTTACAAGTTCCAGCGTTTGCACGGCATGGGGCAGGCGCTCTATGAGCAAGTCGTAGGCTCGACCAAGATGAATTTGCCATGCCGCATCTATGCGCCGGTTGGCAGTCACGAGGATTTGCTGGCGTATTTGGTGCGCAGGCTTCTCGAGAATGGCGCAAATACGTCCTTTGTCAATCGCTTGGCGGATGACGATGCGCCCATTGCCGAGATCATCGCCGATCCGGTGGCTGAAATGCGTGCGCTGGATAGAATTCCTCATCCCATGATTCCGGCACCGCGCGACATATTCAGGGACCGCATCAGTTCGGCAGGCGTTCCCCTCTGGAATGAAACTACCCGCGAAGGGATTGTTGCTGATATCACCCGAGAACTGGCCAAAAGTTTTGAGGCAACGGCGCTGGTCGATGGTGTGGCAATTCGTGGAGCGATCAAAAGCCAAATCAGTGCTCCCCATGACAATCGCATCGGGATCGGCGTCGCATTCGAGGCGGACGAAAAAGCCGTGGAGCAAGCCATGTCCTCGGCCGCCCGGCATCAGCATGACTGGGATCGTCTTGGTGGGGAGGTGCGCGCTGGAATTTTGGAGAAGGCGGCATCACTCTATGAAGAAAAATCCTCGCTCCTCATGGCGCTTCTGGTGCAGGAAGCTGGAAAAACACTGGACAACGCCATGGCTGATCTGCGTGAGGCCGTGGATTTTCTCCGATATTACGCCGGCCAGGCGCGCGCTGAATTTTCCGCACCCACAAGGCTCCCGGGGCCAACCGGCGAAAGCAACGAACTTACGCTCCACGGTCGGGGTGTGTTCGCCTGCATTGCGCCGTGGAATTTTCCGCTCGCCATTTTTACCGGACAAGTTGCCGCCGCCCTGGCTTCAGGAAATGCAGTCGTTGCGAAGCCCGCGGAGCAAACACCACTTGTCGCCTTTGAAGCCATTAGACTTCTGCATCGTGCAGGCGTGCCACCGCAAGTCCTGCATTTCCTTCCAGGTGACGGCGCACGCATTGGGAAAGTGCTGTTGTCACATCCGGCATTATCCGGCGTTGCGTTCACAGGTTCGAATGAAACGGCCATGCTCATCAATCGATCGCTTGCCGCAAGAAATGGTGCGTTTGTCACCCTCATTGCGGAAACTGGCGGCATGAATGCCATGATCGTTGACAGTTCAGCCTTGCCGGAACAGGCCGTGCGAGATGTGTTGGCGTCCGCTTTCGATAGTGCTGGGCAGCGCTGCTCAGCAGCGCGGCTGCTTTTTGTGCAGGACGATGTGGCGCCACGTATCATCAGCATGCTGCGCGGTGCCATGGCAGAGCTCACGATTGGCGCTCCTCTGGATTATTCCACCGATATCGGTCCTGTCATCGATTCTGAGGCACGTGATAAACTGTCAGCCCATAAGATGCGAATGGCGGGAGAGGCGAAAACTATTCTTGATTTGCCACTTCCTGCTTCATGCAGCAATGGAACCTTCGTTTCGCCGGCCGCCTACGAACTCAAGAACCTCAATACCCTGAAGCAAGAGATCTTTGGGCCCATCCTTCATGTCGTGCGTTTTTCAGGCAACCACATGCCACAGGTCTGTGATGCGCTGAACGCCACTGGATTTGGCCTCACCCTGGGCCTGCATACGCGCATTGAGCGAACAGTGCAGGAGGTGCGCCAGCGCGCACGCGTCGGTAACATGTATGTTAACCGTAATCAGATAGGAGCCGTCGTGGGGGCGCAACCTTTTGGCGGCGAGGGGCTTTCTGGTACAGGCCCCAAGGCAGGTGGCTCCCACTACATGCACCGTTTCGCAACTGAGCGTGTTTGCTCAACAGATACAACGGCTTCCGGCGGCAACGCGGCGCTAATGTCTATTGAAAACAACTAGATACGATTTTCGCTAAAAATTTACCCTGTTACCTAACGTAGATTTTATATTCTGCTTTTAGTCTAGCTTAACAAGGACTTGCGATGAAAACATTTGATATGGATCTGCAAAAAGAGCCCAAGGGCGCGTTCGCCTCATTCGAAGAGGCAACCCGCTATCTGGAGCAGGCCTGCGTGCGATTGAATGTGCATCACCTGTCGTACTGGCTCGTCAGCAATGTGGACGGGACACCTGACCAAGTCACATGGATTGCAACCTACGATCCCGCCTACATGAGCTATTACATGACCCACTATACGCCATTGGGTGATCCAACGTTTGAGACCTCGATTTCCGACAACACGTTGCTGGATTGGGCCGCGGCAATTGATGATGATGTCATGACCCAAAAGCTCATGCCCGTTGCCATGAAATACGGGATCACGCGATATGGAGTTTCGATTCCACTCAAGGACGGCAAGTATGGTGACGTCCTGTTTTCAGTGAACATAAAGTCCAATGACCAGGAATGGCCGCTGCTAAAGGAAGACCTTGTAGCCAAGCTTCGTCCCTTCGCGCATTATTTCCATGAGCGTGCCAAGCAACTCATCACTTCGCGCCGGATATCCGAAATCAACTTTGCCGCCTAGTCGTCTGTGTGGTTGAGGCTGAGGCCGCGTTCGACTGCATGCTTGCCAAATTTCTTGCGGAGCTTGTCCATTGCAAGCTCGGCCTTGGTGAGGGTCGCAAATCGCGCATCCAGCGTGGCATTTTCCAATTCAGGCTTTGCTTCACTGAGCTGGGAAATGCCTACGCCGATCAGGCGAAACGGCGTTCCGGTGGCTTCGCGTTTCAACATGGGTTGCGCTGCCGAGAATATGTTGTGGGCCAGCTGGGTGGGGTCGCTCAGCGTCGTGTTGCGGCTGCGGATCTTGAAATCGGCCGTTTTCAATTTCAGCACGACTGTTAAGCCTGAAAGCCCATCTTGCTTGGCCCGGCGAGAAACCTTTTCGGCGAGTTGCCACAATTGGCGCTCGAGATCATCAAAGCTGTTGATATCCGTGTTGAAAGTTGTTTCAGCGCTTATGCTCTTGGTTTCATCTTCGGTTGATACACGCCGGATATCTTCACCCCTGGCGAAATGATAAAGGCGGGCGCCGATCACGCCATAGCGGCGCATCAGGTCGTTGCGCTCCATTGACTGCAGTTGGCCAATGAGTGTGATGCCGTCTTTTTCCAGTGTCCGCTGGAAAGCCCGACCAACGCCCCAGATGAGGCTGACGGGCTTGTCGGCCAGAAAGCCTTTGGCTTCGGCCTTTCCGATAATTGAAAACCCCCGCGGCTTTTCCAGGTCTGAGGCGACCTTTGCAAGATATTTGTTGTACGAAAGGCCAGCGGATGCGCTGATACCTATTTTTGTTTCGATGGTTTTCAGCAACCTTGCCAGTGAGAGGGCAGGGCTCTGGCCATGCAGGCGCGTGGTCCCGGTCAGGTCCAGAAAGGCCTCATCAATGGAAATGGGTTGGACCAGCGGCGTAACCTCCAACATGAGCTCGCGCACCTGGTGTCCGACGGCGGAGTATTTCTTGATATCGGGCCGAATGACGATAGCTTCGGGGCACAACGCCAGGGCCTTGAACATGGGCATTGCGGATTTCACGCCCTTGATGCGGGCAACGTAGCAGGCGGTGGACACTACGCCACGCACGCCCCCTCCAATGATGACGGGCTTGTCGACGAGGCTGGGGTTATCCCTCTTTTCAACGGCGGCATAGAATGCATCACAATCAATATGCGCTATGGAAAGTGCGTGTAATTCCGAGTGTCGCTTGATGCGGGGACTTCGGCACTTCGGGCAGCGCGTATCTGCGTCATCAACTGCCGAAATGCAGTCGCGGCAGAATCCGTGGGCGTTTTGGACCTCGGCCATGGCAATCGTTCAACTTTTCGCAATCAGCCCCAAGACGTGGGGATGCAAGTCTCTCCAATTATCAGTTCGCAGCGATACAAACTCAAGTGGCGTTACCATGCGGCCAAAACGTTCATCATGGACGAAATGAATGAGATGCACATTTGGCGCGTGTTCGAAGGCAGAGGTAATGAATCCCGGACTGTCGTCAATGAATACAACGGGAGCCGAAACCTGTGCGGCGATGCGGGCAATGGCTGGTCCCTTTGGACCGGAGTTGGTAATCACCGGAAAATTCAAGCCGTGGCTTTCGAGATTTTTGCGGCGGTCATTTCCAGCCTCGTGGGGCAAGTTGGTGAGCATGACAATGTCGGCGTGACGCGCAAAGCTATTGAGTGAATCGATGGCGCCTTCGATGGTTTTCATCCCCAAGGTGCGCTCGGCAAAAAACGCGTCCACGACCTTGCCGGTTTCGATCGGGCCAACGGGCTCGCGGTTATGCTTGAAGCGCGAAACGGCAAACGAATGGGTGAGAGTGGAAAAATCAAGTTCCATTCCCTTGGAATCGAGGAATTCCTCGAATTCGCGGGTAAAATGCACAATCACCTCGTCCACATCGCAAATCACCAGGGGCCGGTGCGGGTTAATGGATAGTTGCGCTATCTGGGACGCCGTAATTTCATGAATCATGGCTGGCTCCGGGAAGCAATTGCCGGGCGCGAACGACTGATTCGGGGCTGCAGGACTGGCTTTGGGCGAATTCCACCAGAAGGGCTTCGTGTCCCAATACATGGTCAAGCAGTCCTGCCAGCATGTTTGGGTCGTTCGCCAGTTCCTTGAGGTCTTGCAGATCCATGCCTGAAGAGAGCAGGAAATGGCTCAACCTGTCTTCGTCACTTGCCAAAAAAGCCAATGCTTTCAACGCGGTTACCTGGGGCTGCTCGGTATCTAAGGTTTTACGTATCATGTATGTGACCAGTTAACCAAAATTGCTAACCCTGCCAATGGCCGGGCCCGAATTAAGTCATTAGTGACGGAATCGCCTCAATATGACCAAGGAAAAAGTCTTCGTAACAACGGCGCGCCTTGTTCAGCAAGGGTCGTTCTCGAAAAATGTAGGTTTGCGTTGGTTATGGAAATTTCAACTACACACACGGCCGACGTAATGAGGATCCCTGGGGACATGCCTGACAAACCCAAAACCGTGCTGGTGGTCGAAGACAATGAATTGAACATGAAGCTTTTCAATGATTTGCTGGAAGCGCATGGTTACAACGTGGTGCAGACGCGCGATGGGCTTTCTGCCCTTGACCTGGCGCGCAAGCACAAGCCCGACCTCATCCTCATGGATATTCAGTTGCCTGAGGTGTCTGGGATTGAAGTGACGAAATGGCTGAAGGAAGATGATGAACTTCGCGCCATTCCGGTGATTGCGGTAACGGCTTTTGCCATGAAGGGCGATGAGCAGAAAATTCGCGAAGGTGGTTGCGAGGCCTATGTGTCCAAGCCCATTTCGGTGATTAGCTTTCTCAAGACCATCGACGGTTTCATAGGTAAGTCAAAATGACGGCCCGGATTCTCGTTGTTGATGACATCCTGGCGAATGTCCGTTTGCTGGAAGCCAAGCTTTCGGCTGAATATTTCGAGGTTGTCACAGCAATGAACGGCGTTGACGCGCTGGAAGCGGTACACCGCACCAAGCCTGACATCGTCCTGCTCGACGTCATGATGCCTGGCATCGATGGCATCGAGGTGTGCAAGCGGTTGAAGGCCAATATCCAAACCCACCACATACCGGTTATCATGGTGACGGCCCTTGACCAACTTGAAGATCGCGTCCGCGGGCTTGAGGCGGGAGCTGATGATTTTCTGACAAAGCCAGTCAACGACGTTGCCCTGTTTTGCCGCATCAAAAGCCTGGTGCGCCTGAAGATGCTGTCTGACGAATTGCGGGCCCGAGCGGTGTCCAGCGAGGCCATGGGCATCATCGCCAAGAACGACAATATCCTTGAGCAAAGCCCAGGGCAAATCCTTGTTGTCGACAATCGCCCTAACTTTGTGGATCGCATAAGGGCCTCCCTGCAAGGCAAGCACGTGGTTTCGGCGGTGGACGATCCCATGGCAGTTGCTTCATTTGTGTCTGAAAGTGAAACTCATTTTGAAATGATTATCGTCAATCTGGATGGTGAGCAATTTGATGGTCTGCGGTTGTGCTCACAGTTGAAATCACTTGAAAAGACCCGCCAGACGCCGCTTCTCGTGGTTGTTTCGCCGGATGACCAGACAAGGCTTATGCGCGCCCTCGACATGGGGGTGAATGACTATCTCATACGCCCGATAGACCGTCAGGAATT
Source organism: Rhodobiaceae bacterium (assembly GCA_031371945.1). Lineage (GTDB taxonomy): Bacteria > Pseudomonadota > Alphaproteobacteria > Rhizobiales > Aestuariivirgaceae > Aestuariivirga. The sequence continues at coordinate 2,022 of JANMKJ010000303.1, read as the reverse complement.
GATGGCACGAGTGAACACACAGGTGCGCCGGGCGCGGTATGCCGAACAGCTGCGCGTGAGTGTCCAGGCGTCCCTGGAAATGGCTGTAACTGACGGCCTCACCGGACTTTACAATCGCCGCTACATGGAAACCCATCTCAGCCACCTTGTGGGCCATTCGATAAACCGGGGTAAGCCGCTGTCCATTCTTGCGGTCGACGTGGATTTCTTCAAGCCGGTCAATGATACTCATGGCCATCATGTGGGTGACAAGGTGCTGCAGGAACTATCGGCACGCATCCGGGAAAACATCCGGGCGGTGGATCTGGCGTGCCGGGTGGGTGGTGAAGAATTCATCGTCGTGCTTCCCGGAACCGAAATTACCACCGCTGAAAAAATCGCTGAACGCATTCGCCGGTCAGTTGCCGCCAAGCCTTTCAACGTTGGCGCTGTCACGGGCGCACTCAATATTACTGTGTCGGTAGGTATTTCTTGCCTCAACGGGCCTAACGACAAGATGGATGAACTACTGCAGCGCGCCGATCAGGGCCTGTACCGCGCCAAGCGCGAGGGCCGCAACCGGGTCACCCATCAGGCGGCCTAACTGATATTTCATTTGCCGGAATTCTGGTGTATCTGCGCTAACCATGTACAGGGCTAGCGAAATACCTCCCGTTGGGCCACGCCCCCGGTGGGGCAAACGGGGCACGGCGGGAGCCATGATCGCCGGCCAATTGACGTTTGAAAATGTATCCTGCCGTATAGGAAAAACCGAGATACTCAAGGATCTCAACTTCGAGATCAAGGCGGGAGAAATTGCCTGCCTGCTTGGACCTTCGGGCTGTGGAAAAACCACGCTCCTGCGCATTGCAGCCGGCATCCAGCGGCCTTCGGCAGGGCGCGTCCTTATTGATGGCGAAGTCGTCGACGGTCCGCGCCAATTCATCCAGCCTGAACGCCGCAATGTCGGGCTCGTATTCCAGGATTTTGCGCTCTTTCCCCATCTCACCGTACTGCAAAACGTGGCGTTTGGGCTCAACGCCCTTAATCCGGCGGAGGCTGCCAAGGTGGCGGGGCACGCCCTGGTCCGGGTGGGCCTTGCTGGATTTGAGGCGTTCTACCCTGGTTCACTTTCTGGCGGCGAACAGCAGCGGGTTGCCTTGGCCCGTGCCATCGTTACCCGCCCCCAAGTCATGCTGATGGATGAACCGTTCTCGGGCCTGGACCAAAGGTTGCGGGAAACCGTGCGGGAAGAAACTTTGGCATTGCTCAGGGAAACCAGGGCCACATGTGTTCTGGTGACCCATGATCCGGTCGAAGCCATGGATCTTGCGGACCGCATTTTTCTCATGCGGGCAGGGCGACTGGTGCAGGCCGGTACATCTTCCGAACTCTTTTACAAACCCGTCGATCTGCAGGCCGCACGGTTTTTCTCCGATGTGAATGAAATCGCGGGCCGGGTTAAAAATAACCAAGTGGAAACGGCGCTTGGCAGGTTCGGGGCCCTGGGTTTTGGAAATGGGGCGGACGTCGTGATCGTCGTGCGGCCCCAAGCACTGCACATTGCGCGCGCAGCCGAAGGGGTAGAGGGGCTGGTCCTGGAGGCGCGGTTTTTAGGTGATAAAACCCGCTGTTCCGTGCAATTCCATGGATTGGAAGAACCCCTCAGCGTGCTTCTCTCGGGCAAAGCCCCCCAAAAGGGTGAAACAGCGTATTTCCGCGTTGATCACGATCTCGTTTTAGCCTTTACAAAGGCCAGTTCTGATAGCATCTGACAGTTTGTGGCATTTGTTGCGGCAGCGAAGTGTTTCTGCGATACTGGCAGGCAATGGTCGATTTGAATTTTTTGGGAGTTATAAATGGGTAGTTTTTCGTGGTGGCATTGGGTTCTCTTGCTCGTTGTCGTGATGGTCGTTTTTGGCGGCAAGGGCAAAGTTTCGGACCTGATGGCACCATCACTTTGAGCAATTCAAATGCGTCGGCTATAACAGGCACAGCCTTTACCGATGCTTATCCTACTAACCTGCTTAATACCGCCACTCC
>JANMKJ010000274.1:0-12982 GCA_031371945.1 Rhodobiaceae bacterium | reverse complement strand
GCCGCCTTTGGCCTCATCGCCATTTCAACGGTTGCACTGGCGGGCGACCAGAACAGCCAGTCAGAATTCGTCATGCCCTCAAATAATGTGGGTTGCATCTACACGCCGGACGGCGGCACCGACACGTATCAAACCGCCGATGGCCTGGCGGAATTGAGCTGTGACCGGGTGGAACCCAGCTATGTGCGGGTCATCCTGGGCTCATCCGGCAAGGCCAAAAAATATACAAATGTTGGCGATGCCTCCTGTTGCAGCACATCCTATGTTTTGAGCTATGGTGAAGTCTGGCAACAGGGTCCATTTACCTGCGTTTCGAAAATCACCGGTCTCTGGTGCACGCGCGACTCACACGGCTTCAGCATCAGCCGCAAAGCGATCAATACCCACTGAATTTCGCTGGCGGGAGGATTCAAACGCATCTGGTGCTATCATGGTGCCAGATTGCGGCCTAGAACGGCTCATTCACCATTCATGATTGAGAGCACCCCATGACGAAAATGTCCGCTTCTGAAGCTTTTGTAGAAACCCTTGTGGCCTATGGGGTGACCGACGTGTTCGGCATCGTGGGTTCGGCTTACATGGATGCGCTCGACCTGTTTCCGACGGCGGGCATCCGCTTCATTCCCACGGTGCATGAACAAGGGGCCGGACACATGGCGGACGGCTACAGCCGGGTTTCGGGTCGCCATGGGGTTTGCATTGCGCAGAATGGCCCGGGCATTACAAACTTTGTGACATCCTGTGCGGCAGCCTATTGGGCCCACTCACCGGTTGTCATGATCACCCCTGAAACAGGAACAGGCACCATGGGGCTTGGCGGATTTCAGGAAACCGAACAGCTGCCCATTTTTTCCAAGATCACCAAGTACCAGGCGCACGTGTCCAAGCATCCGCGCATGGCGGAACTTACGGCCCGTTGCTTTGACATGGCGATGAGTGAACGGGGACCGGCACAACTCAACATTCCGCGCGACAATTTCTATGGCGAGGCGGATTACGACATTGCCAAGCCCCGCAAGATTTCGCGTGGACCCGGAGCCGATGAAAGCCTTGATGAGGCGGCCGACCTTATTGCGAAGGCGAAATTCCCGGTTATCGTTGCCGGTGGCGGTGTATTGTTTTCCGGTGGCACGGCGGAAGCCATTGCGCTTGCCGAGCAGCTCAATGCCCCTGTTGTAAATTCGTATCTCCACAATGATTCCTTTCCGTCTGACCATCCCCTGTGGGTTGGCCCGCTCGGCTACCAGGGGTCGAAGGCTGCGATGAAGCTGATCAAGGATGCGGACGTGGTGATTGCCCTTGGCACGCGGCTTGGGCCGTTCGGCACGCTGCCGCAGCACGGCATGGATTACTGGCCGAAAAATGCCAAGATCATTCAAATCGACACGGACCACCGGATGCTGGGCCTGGTGAAGCAAATCTCCGTCGGCATCGTGGGTGATGCAAAGGAGTCTGCCAAGGCACTGTCCTACCGTTTGGCCAACCGCAAGCTCGCCAGTGCCGATAGTACAGATGCACGCCGCAAGCGCATTGCCGCGGAAAAGGCCGCGTGGGAAAAAGAACTCAATGAATGGACCCACGAAAAGGACGCCTGGTCCCTTTCGATTGCCCAGGGATCGGATGCCATGCATCCCCGCCAGATGCTGCGCGAGTTGGAGAAGGCCATGCCGAAGAACGCCATGGTCTCAACCGATATTGGCAACATCTGTTCGGTGTCGAATTCGTATCTCCGTTTCAACCAGCCCAACTCCATGCTGGCCGCCATGAGCTTTGGCAACTGCGGCTATGCCCTGCCATCGGTGATTGGTGCCAAGGTGGCCCAACCCGACCGCCCTGCCGTGGCCTATGTTGGTGACGGGGCATGGGGCATGAGCTTTGGTGAAATCCTGACCTGTGTGCGCGAAGACATTCCGGTGACTGCCGTGGTGTTCCACAACAAGCAGTGGGGTGCGGAAAAAAAGAATCAGGTGGACTTCTACGACACGCGGTTCCTTGGCGTAAACCTCAAGAACCCCAGTTGGGCTGAAGTGGCGCGTTCACTCGGCGCAGAAGGTGTGACCGTCGATAATCTCGGTGGTGTTGGCGAAGCGTTGGACAAGGCGTGCGATGCGCAAAAGCGTGGCAAGACCACGGTTATCGAAGTCATGGTTACACAGGAACTCGGCGACCCCTTCCGCCGTGACGCGCTCAAGTATCCATCGCGGGTTCTGGAAAAGTACAAGCACACGGACGTTACAGCTCCGGGCTGAATGCCATGCCCTACATGCTTGTGGTGAATGCGGGTTCATCTTCGTTGAAGGTCGCGGTGTACACCGATGATTTGCAACTGGTGTGCAAGGGATCGGTTTCCGGTGTGCAGCAGTGGTTGACGGAGTGTGGCATCGCATTGCGCGACATCGTAGGTGTCGGCCACCGGATTGTGCATGGCGGAAGGCTGTTCATTGCGCCAACCATCATTGATGAAGGTGTTGTAGAGCAGCTGGAAGGATTGACGCCGCTCATACCACTGCATATGCCGATAGCGCTCGAAATTTTACGAGAGCTGCGCCTGCTCTTGCCAGCGGCGCTGCATGTGGCGTGTTTTGATACCGCATTCCATGTCACCCAGGATGCCATGGCCAGGCGCTTGCCCCTGCCCCGCGCCTATCATGATCGCGGCTACCAGCGATACGGATTCCATGGCCTGAGCTATGAGCATGTTGTACAGGCCTTGCCTGCCCAATCTGGAAAGCCGCTGCCGCAGCGCCTGCTGGTGGCGCATCTCGGAAATGGGGCAAGCATGTGCGCAATTCTTGACGGCCGCAGCGTAGCTACGACCATGGGCTATTCAACGGCAGATGGATTGGTGATGGGGACCCGCACCGGAGCGATCGACCCTGGCGTCCTTGTGGCCCTGATGCGGAATGAGGGCTTGACCCCAGATGAACTTCAGGACCTGCTGTACCGGCAAAGCGGACTGCTGGGCATCTCCGGAGTAAGTTCAGACATGCGAGAACTTCTGGCAAGCAGTGAAACCCACGCAGCCGAAGCGGTGGATCATTACTGCTATCATGCGGCACGTCATGCAGGCTCACTGGCGGTTGCCATGGGCGGCGTTGATGCAATCGTGTTCACTGGCGGCATTGGCGAAAATTCTGAAGTCATCCGGTCCAAAATCATGCACCATCTTGCGTGGATGAACATTGGTACGCAACATGTGGTCAAGGCGGATGAAGAATCCGCAATGGCAGCCCACGTGAAAAAATTATTGGCCCAGTGACATGGCCAACAGGAGTGCCGATGTGTCAACAATGTCATCCACCGTGGCACCCCGCGAAAGATCGGAAACGGGTTTGGCAAAACCCTGAAGGATGGGACCAATCGCCTGGCAACCGCTCAGGTATTGCGTGAGCTTGTAGGCAATATTGCCAGCATCAAGGTCGGGAAATACCAGCACATTGGCGCGACCCGCCACGTTACCCGGATCAAGCATTTTCCGCGCTGCAACGGCCGCAGATAGTGCGGCGTCGCCTTGCAGCTCGCCATCGATCAATAGAGCGGGTAAACGCTGGCGCACGATCTGGAGGGCGGCAGCAACCTTGAGCGCGTCCGGGTGGTTGGCACTGCCCTTGGTCGAGAACGACAGCAACGCAACGCGGGGCGCAACATCCAGAATCTTTGACGCACTGGCGGCAGACGCAATCGCAATATCAGCGAGTTGGTCTGGCGTGGGCTGCACATTCACCGCACAATCGGCAAACACCAGGCTGCGGTCAGGCCATTGCATGAGGAAGAAACTCGACGGGGTTTTGATTCCCTGCCCCAGCCCGATTGTCATGAGGCCCGCTTCAATGACCCGCGCCGTAGGGTTAATGGCACCGGCAACCATGGCCTCTGCCATCCCACAGGCCACCATGCTGGCGCCCATAAACAGTGGTTTTTGCAGCAGGCGGCGGACCTGGGCCTCCGTCATTTTCCCGCGAGTGGCCCTGATCGCCGCAACTTGCTGTTCGGTGGGTTTCGGCAGGACTTCGGAAAATACAATTGGCTGGGCCAGGTTTTCCGAGGTGAGGATCTGGGCCGCTGCACGAATGCGTTCGTCGCTGCCTTCAGGCATGACGAGGCGCAGATTCTTGCCGAAAATCTGAGCTTTTGCGGCGTTTATAAGAGTCATTCAGCAGCGGTCCACATGATTAAGATTCGGCAAAAATCACATTCTGGTCCGGTCTTCGCCACATTCTCGTACCATTCTACAGTCCAAATTAACCCTAGCACATGCAGGCGTAATTGCATGGGGTAGAGGTGGGTCGGCGTAAAATTTGAGAGGGATTAGGGTATTGAAAAATGCCTTAGGGTTTGTTGCGTTTGTTCTTCTTGCGGTGGTATTGAGTTCCAACGTGCAAGCAGAGGATGCACGCGCTGTGAAATTGAACCAGGGCACCATTGGCCTGGTGGCAAGTCAGCCTGAATTGCTGGCAACGGCAATGCAGATTTCCAAGGCAATCGACCACACAAACGGCCTTCGGCTGTTGCCCATCATGGGCCGTGGAGGCCTGCAGACCATAAATGATCTCATGTATCTGAAAAGCGTCGACGCGGCCCTGCTCTCGTCAGATGCATTGGCCTATGTGCAGAAAAATGGTCTTTATGCGGAAGATGCGCCGAAGATTACCTATTTGGCCAAGCTTGCCAGTTCCAACGTAATCATCCTGGCACGGCGGGAATTTACCACGCTGGAGAGCTTGCGTGGCATGCGAATTGCAGTTGGAACATCGGAAAGCGATGAATTCGTGGCCGCTGATCTTATTTTCGGCAGTTTTGGGTTGAGTTACGAAAGCGTGGGAATGCCGGCACAACAGGCCCTTGAGGCCATGCAGAATAAAACGATCGATGCGGCCGTATTGGCGGGCGCGGGTGCTGATACACTGCTGGCTGGTGTCAGCCAGGCGAGCGGTCTTCACATCGTTCCGATATCTGCCGACAAGGAATTGTCGAAAACCTATTCCCCGGCAATCCTGTCACACACCGATTTCCCGAATTTGATTGTTGCGGACTCCGTGATCGAGACAGTTGCGTCCGCCATAGTTCTTGCCGTGCATGAATGGCCGAGCCAATCCGAACGGTTTCGCAAGCTGGAAAAATTTCATGCAGCACTTTCGGCCAAATACTTTCCAGCCCTTGGCCCGGCTCAAACCACAAACTTTTCAGCGACAGTTCCTGGGTGGAAGACTTACGTGACGGCAACTCCGCCGGCCAAGATTCCTGCGCCTCAGTCCCTGTCCGTTACAGCATTGCAATAGGAGGATACAACATGAACCATCCCATCCCAAAGAATGAGCAAACAGCTCAAGAAGAAAATCAAGAGGGTGGTCACGTTGAGAACCAGCCACCCACATGGTTTGCGCGCAACTATCGCAACGATGAATCGGATTTCATTGTTGACCAGTATCGCCGCCGGCAGGAGCCCGTAGTTGCGGCCCAGCAATCGGAAGGTGATGCCTACGAAAACTACCGACAGCGCATGCTGGAACGGTTGCGCGAGCAGGAAACCAACCAGGTGACGCGTGCACAAATGCCGCCCTTGCCACCGCGCCCCACCATGCCGGTTGACGATATCCGTGCCCAGGACCGGCAATATGGAAATACCCGAGCGTTCAGTGATCGCGGAGCCTCCGAAAGCCGTAGCGGTAACAGCCGGTTTGTGCTGTTTGCCGGCGTGACTGCCATTCTCGCCGGTGGCGCAATCGGCTTTGCCATGACAAAGTATGACCAGATCGTGGCCTCTGCCGATGGCATGGCCACCTATATGGCCAACCTCATGCCAGCGAAGGCTGCACCCCTGGCTGTTCCGGACCGGGAAACCAGTATTTCCAAGAAGCCAATCAGCATCGCATCGCTGAAGGTCGCAGATGTTACGGGAAGCTTGAATAGCATGATCCCACTCGGCCTCGAGGCAGACCCTGCCTTTGCCACGCAGGAGCTTGCCCTCAAGATTTCCGGCTTGCCGAAATCCGCCTACCTGAGTGCCGGGACCAAGATATCGGATACGACCTGGTTGTTGAAGGATGGCGAAGAGAATGGCATCAATCTCATCGTGCCATCGTCAGATACCGCGAAGTTCGACGTCTCGGTGGCCGCCATTGAAACCAAGACTGGTGAACTTGCTGCACCGATCAAGGAAATGACAGTAGCCCTCAATGATGCCAGCCTGCAGATTGCACCGGCCAGCGCGCCACCGGAAACAGCAACACTCAAGATTGCCGAACCAGACCAGGCTGCAGCCATTCCCCTGCCCGCTGCGGTAAAGCCGGTTCTTTCGGCCGAAGTGACTGGCCTTCTGGAAAAGGGTGATACCCTGTTCAAGGCGGGTGACATGGTCATTGCCCGGCAATTCTATAATAGGGCGTTTGAAATGGGTGCGGCCGACGGCGCCGTGGGTGTAGCCCGCACCTATGATCCTGCAGTTTACTCAACAATGAATGTGCAAGGCATAGCACCAGATGCCATCCAGGCAGCCCAATGGTATGAAAAAGCCCGGGTTGCGGGTGCGGCACCGCCGGTTGCATCCCTGCCATAACCTGTAGCAATCAGGCTCGACTTCCCACCCGGTTCAAGGCATTTAGGGGGCCTGTTTTGAACGAGTTGGGGTTGAGCCATGCGCAGTGCCGAAACGATTGTCAAATGCCTGGAAGCCCACGGCATTGAACGGGTCTATTGTGTACCGGGTGAAAGCTATCTGGCTTTGCTCGACGCGCTCTACGAAAGCTCCATCGAGGTCATCATCTGCAGGCATGAATCGGGGGCTGGTTTCATGGCTGTTGCTGAAGCCCGGCTCACCGGAAAGCCTGCTGTGTTCCTGGTCAGTCGCGGGCCGGGTGCCACCAATGGTTCCATTGCCGTACATGTGGCCGAGCAGGACGCGACCCCCGTCATTCTCTTCATTGGCCAGGTTTCACGTTTAGAGCGCACTCGCGGTGCATTCCAGGAGGTCGACTACGGCCAATTCTTCGGCGGCATGGCCAAAGCGGTCTATGAAGTTCACGAGGCTTCAAAAATGGCGGAAATCGTGACCCGATCGTTACGCCTTGCAGCCGAGGGCACGCCGGGCCCGGTTATCATTTCACTGCCGGAAGATGTTTTGAGCGACGACGCTGGCGATCATATTCCCGCACCTTTTCCGCTGCCCGTGGCCCACCACGGAGCAGGAGACATTGCAACGATATTGGCAATGATTGAAAATGCTGCCACTCCGATTGTGGTTGCTGGTGCTCTGCTGCGGGGTTCAAAAGGTGCCGCTGCCCTCGAAAAGTTCGTAGAAGCACTACGCATTCCGGTTGCCGTTACCTGGAAAAACCAGGACATTTTCGACAATGCATCGCCACTTTATGCAGGACATATTGGATTTGGAAATCCACCGCGGCACAGGCAGGCACTGGCCAACGCGGATCTGATCATTGCGGTTGGCACGCGGCTCGGCGATGTGGCCAGTCTCAATTACACATTTCCGGCAGCCCCAGAGCCGAAGCAGAAAGTCATCCACATCTATCCGGATGGTGAATGCATTGGCCGGGTATTTCGTACGGATTTCGGGCTCGTGGCTGATCCCATTGGCGTGCTCACCGACTTGGCGGCGAACCCCAGGGTCGTTTCAACGGCACGTGAACAGTGGCGCGCATCGATAAATGATTTCGTCCGCGATTTCCAGTTGTTTACCTCGCCCGAGCCAAACGATGCCGTCGATTTCGGCAAGGTCGTTGTGGCGCTCGCGGCGCAGGCTCCGGCCAATGCCATCATCACCACGGATGCGGGCAACATGTCGACATGGGTTCACCGGCACTGGGTAATGACGCCCAAAAACATCCTGCTAGGCGCCATTGCCGGCGCCATGGGCTTTGGCGTGCCAACGGCGGTTGCCGCCAGTATTCTGGACACCACCCGCACGGTGATCACCTTCGTGGGGGATGGTGGGATATTGATGACGGGCCAGGAACTGGCGACGGCAGTTCAATATGGGGCGAGGCCCAAAATCGTCATTTCAGATAACGGAATTTACGGCACCATTCGCACCCATCAGGAAAAGCACTATCCGCACCGGGTTTCCGGCACCGACCTGGTGAACCCGGATTTCACCATGTGGGCGAAATCATTTGGCGTATTTACTGAAACGATTGCCATTGGCGATGACATTGACGCCAAGGTGAAAGCGTTCCTGGCACATGAGGGCGCAGCCGTGCTGCATGTGAAATCGAGCAAGGAAGCGCTCTCTGCCTTCACGACATTGAGTGCACTGAACTAGGACGACGATCTGCCGAACAGGGCGTTGTAGAGCTTGCGGTCGCGGCCATACACGTCGGGACGGAACTCAATTCCGTTTTCACCCTTGAAGGCGGTGGAATAGATCAGGTGGACGGGAATTTTGCGGGGCAGGACAACCTTGGTGTTTTTGCCACTGGCAACGACGCTGTCGACCCGTGCATCGGACCAGCCCGGAATTTCGCCTATGATTTCATGGGCCAAATCCATGGGCCGCGACAGCCTGATGCAACCGTGGCTGAAGGCACGGGAGGTTGAGGCGAACTTGTCCTTGGCCGGTGTGTCATGCAAGTAGATGTTATGGACATTTGGCAACATGAATTTCACCTTGCCGAGCGCATTTTTCGGGCCAGGATGCTGGCGGAAGGTAAAGGGGAACCTGCCGGGGCCATAGGCGTACCAGTCGATGGAATCCCATGACGTCAACGTGCCACTCTTGAACACGTCAAAATCGGACGCGTAGTTATAGGGATTGCTGCGCAGTTTCGGCAACATTTCACTGGTGGCAATGTTGTAGGGCACGGTCCAGGTGGGGTTGAGTTCCACGTACTCCATCTCGTCGGAAAATTCCGGGGTCTGGGTGGCAACGGCGCCGGTCACAACATTCATGCGTTCGACGATGACGGAAGACTGCACGCGCTGCAGTTCAAACGCGGCAATGTTCACCAGGATATGATTTTCGCCCATGTTGTCCGGCATCCAGCGCCAGCGCTCCATGTTGAGCATGATCTGCTTCACACGTTCGTTGGGCGTTATGTTCAGCGCTATGATGGACTGCTTGCCCAGTAGTCCCTTGGCTTCAAGGCCATTGCGCTGCTGGAACCTTTGCACGGCGATTGCTAGTTTCTGGTCGTAAACGGGAGAACTGGTGACCTGCCACTCATAGTCACCCGTGAGTGCCAGCATGTTGCGGACCTTGGGAATGCGGGCGTCGCTCATGCCAGGCTTGATGACCGACCCCTGGTCAATCGTGGGCCAGGAGCCCTGCTCGGCAAAGCCCGAATAGGCGCGCATCATTTTCTTCAGCGCCTGATAATGCTCGTTGTGGGGTTCAAAGGCCGAGAGGAATTTTCCGGGACCACGCTGTTTCTTCAGGTCCGTGAGCACGCGCAACACGTCGATGGTCTTGCGATTGCGAAACAGGCTAGGGTCAACCTTCTGCGGGGAGATCCGGCCAATCTTCAAGTCGGCCGCATAGGCCACAAAGAAAGCAGAGTAGTAGAGTTCTGCCTTTGCCGCACCGACCACATCGCCGGGGTCAATGGAATCGCGCACGTCAATGAGGCTATCGATGGGGTAATCATCGGGGTTCAAGCCATCAAACTGGGCGTCTTCCATGCGCTGGATGAGCGGCGTCATGCGGCCGGTTCCCACCCAATAGATTGTGCCATTGTTGGTAATGTAATGGGCCTTCAAAGCCTGGCGTACACGCTCAACTGGAAGTGCCATGCGCTCGGGGGAGTTCAACAACTCGACGATGGCTGTGGACACATCCTCGTAATTCGGCGCGTTGTTGCTGCCGGCTGCCGTCACGGGCTTTGCGGCAAACAGGAATACAGCAAGGATGAGGGCGCGAATTGCTAAGGGCATTTTGTCTCCGGGGACCAAGGCATTCATTAGACATTGAGGAGCAGGAATTCCCGCTCCCAGGAACTGATGACACGACGATAATGTTGCATCTCCTCAAACTTCACGTCCTGATAGGCTTCCACAAACTTTTCACCCATCACCTGCTTCAGGGACTTGGTGTAGTTCAGCTTATCAAGGGCTTCATCAAGGTTGATTGGCAGCGTATGGGCGTAGCGATAGGCCGAGCCGGTGACCGGGTCGGACGGTTTGATGCGCTCGATCATGCCGAGGTAGCCGCAGGCGAGAGACGCTGCAAATGCAAGGTATGGATTTGAATCGGCACCGGGTACACGGTTTTCCACGCGCAGGTTGGCGGGACTGGATGCGGGCACGCGCAAGCTTACGGTGCGGTTGTCATGGGCCCAATGGACGTTGGTTGGCGCATCGGACTCCGGAACCAGGCGCCGGTACGAATTCACGTTCGGCGCGCAAAATGGAAGTGCGGCAGCAAGATAGCGTTGCAAGCCGCCGATATGGTTGAGGAAAAGCTTGGTCGGCTTGCCGTCCTTGCCAGAAAAAACATTCTTGCCGGTTTTGATGTCAATCACCGACTGGTGAATGTGCATCGAGGAACCTGGCTCGTTTTCGTGGGGCTTGGCCATGAACGTGGCGTAGAGATCATGTTTCAGGGCCGCCTGGCGCACGGTTCGCTTGAACAGGAAAACCTGGTCCGCCAGTTCCAGGGGGTCACCGTGGTTGAAGTTGATCTCGAGCTGGGCGGGACCTGCTTCATGGGAGAGCGTATCAACATCAAGTTCCTGGGCTTCACAGTAATCAAAGATATCTTCGACCACAGGGTCAAAATCATTGGCAGCATCAATACCGTAGGCCTGGCCACCGGACTCCTTGCGGCCCGACCGGCCAACTGCCGCTTCGATGGGATAGTCGGGATCAAGGTTTTTCTTGCAGAGATAGAATTCGAGCTCGGGGGCCACGACCGGACGCCAGCCCTTGGCCTTGTAGAGGGCGAGCACGCGCTTGAGAACATGGCGTGGAGAAATCTCGACCGGTTCGTCGTTGAGGTGGTATGCGTCACAGATCACCTGGGCGGTAGGCTCGGTGTACCAAGGGACAAGGCGTGTGGTATCGGCGTCGGGCTCCATATAAATATCAATGGCGCTGTCACTCACGGCAGCTGTGTCGGATACGAAGCGGCCGTTGATTGTCAGTGTAAAGACTTCCTCCGGTACCCTGAGCCCCCGGGTTTTCTGGCCAGAGAGAAATTTCTTTGGCGGCAGGATTTTCCCGCGCGCGGTTCCTGACATATCGGCGACGAGGCATTCCACCTCGCTGATGCGGTTTGTTTGGATAAATTCTTCAAACGATGAACGCGACATGACACCCTGAGTGTTGTTGAATCGGCCCGTAGTGTAGCGCTACTTCTTGACGTTACAAAGGGGGGCCAGCTAAGCTTTAATTATGGCTAAATCCATCGATTCATTGTCTTATTACCAAGCCACCGCAAATGACGAAATTGCCTGTGAGAGCCTCAAAGGCGAGGTTTTGGCCGACGTTTGCGTGATTGGAGCCGGTTATACGGGGCTTTCAGCCGCCTTGGAGCTGGCAACGGCTGGTTTCAAGGTCGTGGTGCTGGAATCCGAACGCATTGGCTATGGTGCGTCGGGGCGCAATGGCGGGCAGGTTTGCACCGGGTTTTCGTCAGGCCAGCAAAAAATCGTGAGCCAGCTTGGAAAAGACGATGCCAGAAAATGTTTCGCCCTGGCGGAAGAATCCAAGCAATTGCTCAAGCAGCGCATAAAAGATCATAAAATCGATTGTGACCTGAACTGGGGCTACATGCATGTGGTTCCCAAGCCGCACCTGGTTGACGAATTGAAGGCCTGGCGGGACGAGTATGCCGAGCTTGGGGTTTCAGGCATCAGTCTTTTGGACAAGGCCGAACTCGAAAAAAAGCTGGGCAGCACGATCTATCACGGGGCATTGCGCGAAAGCGATGCAGGCCATTTGCACCCCTTGAACTATTGTCTTGGTCTTGCCCGTGCGGCGATCAAGGCCGGCGCGGTGATTTACGAGAATTCCCGGGTGACGGAAGTAGATACCGGCAACAATCCATCTGCCAGCACGGCCCACGGCAGGATCAAGGCCAAGTTCATGGTGATTGCCGGCAATGCCTATTTGGGGCGAACGGTAAAAAGCCTCTATGGCCGGGTGATGCCAGTTGCCAGTTACATCATTGCGACGGAACCCCTCGGTGAAAACCGGGCCAGATCATTGATTGCCGACAACGAAGCCGTGGCCAACACGAATTTCATCGTGGACTATTACCGCCGCTCGGGTGATCACCGCATGCTTTTTGGCGGTCGGGCGAGCTACTCGACGTTCGAGCCACCAAGCCTTGCCACCTACATGCGGCCGCGCATGACGCATGTATTTCCGCAGTTGAAGGACATGAAGATCGACTATGCCTGGGGTGGTTACATTGCGATTACGTCAAACCGGGTTCCCGATTGCGGGCGGATATCTCCTACAGTCTACTACGCCCACGGTTATTCCGGCCAAGGTGTGGCCCTTTCAGGTCTGTATGGAAAGCTGATGGCGGAGGCAATCCGGGGAACTGCGGAGCGCTTCGACCTGCTGGCAAGAATCAGGCACCTGCCCTTCCCCGGTGGTCCGGTGCGCACGCCGATCCTGGTGGCAGCAATGATGTATTACCGGATCCGCGACGCACTTTCGTGAATCTTTAAACATACGGGCTCAGCAACAGGCGTGTTGCGGCGGGGCCGATGGCACATCAAGGGCCGGGTTTTCATTGAAGAAACCTGACGGCATCCAATGGAACGACGCATAGACGCAAGGCTGCACCGGCCAATCCTCGGGCCGTGGCAAATGATGATAGTTCAGCGTGTACCATACTACGATATTTTCATTGTCGAGGGAGCGGTCCTGCTTGGTCCAGCGTGGCAAGCCGTCACCGCCTTCATGCTGATTGGGGTATAGGCCGGTGGGGTAGAGTTCACCGGGCGCATACTGGGTTGCCCAGAGGTGGCGATACATGAAAGCCGCGCGCTTGCCGATGGGTGAATCCGGGTGGTTGAACGGC
>JANMKJ010000267.1:0-2410 GCA_031371945.1 Rhodobiaceae bacterium | reverse complement strand
GCCTTGACCTCGTGGCGCAGCTTTTCATATTCCGCAAGCTTGCAAATGTAGTCGAACACCAGACGCTCGTCTCCGGAAATCGCTTGTCGGATGTCCAGACTCATTGCGGCTGCGTTCCGAAAATCAGGATTGCGTAAACCGCGTTCCACACGGCATGGCAGGCCATTGTCACCCACAGGCTACCAAAACGAATGAGCAAAGCCCCCAGAACCAAACCCATGAGAAATATGACAGCAATGGCAAGCCACGGCTCGGATGCATGCATGAGCGACCATAGTGTGGCCGTGATCAGGGTTGCACCAGATAGCCCTGCCCTGCTGTTGGCAAGAACCGAAAACAGCAGCCCGCGAAAAATGAACTCTTCCGCCAGTGGCGCACCCAACGCGATAGCAGGAAAGGCCAGCCAAAATAGAAGGGGCTCATTGGCAAGATCGAACATAGCCTCTTTCACCATTCCGGCTGATCCCGTCGAAGGTGATTCACCATTGGGGCCGGGTGTGTATTGCGTGAGGTCGATCTGAAATATGACGACAATAGCAAAAATCACAACGTACATTGTGATGAGAAAACCCAGTACGACAGTGACCCAGCCCAGTCCCGTGAGCTGTGGCCAGCGCAGCGACAAAACCTCCCGCGGGTCGCCGCCCCTGACTTTTGCCGCGTAATAGACCAGCACCGCCGTGAGGGCAGAAGCCGGCAATATGCCTATGATGAAGGCCTTGATGAGCTGTTTGGAATCATCGAATCCGCTGCCGAAAAACAATGTGAGGATGGATGCACCTGCCAGCATTTGCAAAATCGCGTTTGCCCCCACCAGCACTAAAACCATTCCAATTCCCGTCCACAAGCCAGCCGAATATTTGGAGGCATAGATCCATGGTTTGGAAAATTCTCGCAAGTCACTACCCAGATTTGCCATGCTCTAAACCGCTACCGGCGCTGCAATATGGGGATGGGCCTCATAGTTCAAAATCTGGAAGTCCTCATACTTGAACTCATCGATTGCCTTTACGTCGCGTTTGAATGCCAGTTGCGGCAAAGCGTGGGGTTTTCGCGCCAGTTGCTCCTCCACCTGGTCCATGTGGTTACTATAGATATGGGCATCCCCCAACGTGTGTATGAACTCACCGGGCTTCAGTCCCGTGACATGGGCCATCATGTGCGTAAGCATGGCATAGGACGCTATGTTGAACGGCACACCCAAAAAAATATCTGCCGATCGCTGGTAGAGTTGGCACGAGAGCTTGCCGTTGGCCACGTAGAACTGGAACAGGCAATGGCATGGTGGCAGCGCCATTTTTTCGACGTCGGCAGGGTTCCACGCCGTGACCATGATGCGGCGAGAATCCGGAGTGGTTTTGATGCGGTGAACCGTGTCGGCGATCTGATCGATAACACCGCCGTCACGTGTTGGCCACGAGCGCCACTGTGCGCCATAGACTGGCCCGAGGTCGCCATTGGCATCGGCCCATTCGTCCCAAATCGTGACCTTGTTGTCATGCAGGAACTTGATGTTGGTATTGCCACTGAGCAGCCACAGCAACTCTATGATGATGGATCGGAAATGCAGTTTCTTGGTCGTGACTGCGGGAAATCCCGCGCCAAGGTCAAAGCGCATCTGGTAACCAAACACCGACCGGGTGCCGGTACCCGTGCGATCGTTCTTGATAACGCCATGGTCACGGACATGCCGCATGAGATCGAGATACTGTTTCATGGACTACAGGCTAGCCGATTCTCTGCGCAAACGAAAACGGCGGGGAAAATATCCCCGCCGCAACATGCAAAACACCCAAAAATCAGGATATCTTTGACAGTGTTTTTGTTGTTTCAGCTACTAGATAGTAGACCGTGACACGATGCTTCGATGTGTCCGATTTCATCTTCTCGCCCACTGCATGAACTGCCGCTTCGGCAACCTTGGGATTGAGCCCAAGTTTCTTCCTGCAGAAACCATTTACCACCCGTTTCACTTCCTTGGAATCAGTTGTGGAAACCCATTGGGAATCTTTTCCACGAAGCGCGATGCCGCAAAACTTGACGATCGAAGTAATAGCGTTTTTGTTCACGTTAGATGTATATCTACTAATATCAGCAGAATAATCAGCCATTAGAAATCTCCCCCTCTATTTGGCAGAAAGCACGTGCTTTCGGAATTCTCTATAGCATCCAAATTATCCTTTGTAAGGCTTAACTTTGGGATCTTAACTGGCCCCCTTTCACATTGCGTTTGGAGCGCCTATATCAGGTGCGCCGCCCAGCAATGGAAGGCTATGGTGATAAAATGCCATCGTAATAAACCATTCGGACCCGGGGGCAGTACCCGGCGCCTCCACCACAGCCGTTTTTAGTTCAAAACGGTGGCCCGCAAGCGGCTCTGATGGGGGCGAACTAGGATCGACGAGGGTGT